>JAEZEK010000320.1 GCA_023417735.1 Pseudomonadota bacterium
GCCCGAGCCACGGGCATTCCTGTTGCGGTCGCGGCCCCGGCCATAGGACGGGCGCCACACCTCCACGAGCTCGGCGTCATCGCCGGCGGCATCGGCCGGCGCAGGGGCGGGACCGGCGACCGGCGCCGATTCGTCCGCCGGCTCCGGGATATCGCTCCCTGCAGGTTCCTGGGGCGCGGGACGCGCGTCCTCGTCGGGTGCGGCTCCGCCCCCGGTCAGGGCGTCCATAGCCGCGTCCTCCGGCGCCCGGTCGGCTGCGATCGTGCCGGCTTCGGCGACGTCGAGCGCGCCGGCGCCGACGGCGTCGCTGATCGTGTCTGCCTCCGGCTCGGCCCCATCGGCCGCTTCTGCGATCACGTCCGCAAGCTCGAGATCGGGCTCTGCGCCCTGCGCTTCGCCGCCTTCCGCCGAAGGCGACGGTGCGGTTTCCGCCTCCACGGCGGACGAGGCTTCCGTAACCGTCTCCCTCGACACGGGGCCCTCCGGCTCCGGTGCGGGCTTAGGGCGGCGCTCCATGCGGTAGCCAAGGCCGGTCAGGATCACGGCCATGTCTTCGCCCGAGGCGCCGAGCAGCGAGGTCATCGCCGGCGTGACAGTGAAGCCACCGCCGGGGAAGATGCCGTCCGGCTTCATGCCCGGTGCGCCGGGCCGCCAGGCGAGCGCCGGCCGGATCAGGTCCGCGAGCCGTTCCAGGATGTCGATCCTGACGGCGCGCTTGCCGTAGCCTCGGAAGCCGAACCGCTGATAGGCCTCCGGATCGAAGGTCGGGTCGATGCTCACCGAAGTCCGGCCCGAGCTCGAGATGGTCGACATCTCGGCCAGGCCGGGCAACTCGCCGTCGCGGTGCTTCAGGGTCCAGAGCTGCGCGGCGAGCGTGCTCGGACCCGGTTTCAGGAGCGCCGGAATGTAGAGGTGATGCGCGCCGAAGCGCACGCCGTGGCGCCGCAGGCTCGCACGCGCGTCCTGGTCGAGGCCGCGGACCTCGTCGGCCACGTCGCGCCGATCGAGAATGCCGAAGTTCTCGACGAGCCGGAAGGCGAGCCCGCGGGCCATCCCGGTCAGCGCCTGATCCTCGCCAAGGTCGACGAGCGGCTTCAGGACGGCCCCGACATGGGTCGAGATCCACGAGCTGATCCGATTCTCGACGAGCTCGCGTCCAGGCCCCGAGAGCTGTTCGTCGACCAGCAGAACCGCGCGCGGCTTCAGAGCGTGCTCGCCCGCGATCAGGCGGGCGACCGGTTCGCCGCGCCAGCGCAGATGATTGTCGAAGGCGAGGACGACCTCGCCGTCGCCGGCCTTGGCGAGACGTTCGGCGCGATCCACGAGCGCGGTCGAAAGGGCCTTCTGCGCCGCGCCCCGAAGAGCCTTGGCGTCGGCGCCCTCGGCGCGCGCATCCGGCGTGAACCGGAAGCCCTGCAGGCTCCCGACGTGCTGGCCTTCGACCAGGACATCGCCGGAGGCTGTGATCTCGGCCTCGAGCATCGCGTTCTCCCTCAGGCGGCGCATGAGCACGCTGGTGCGCCGGTCGACAAATCGTTGGGTCAGGCGTTCGTGGAGAGCATCGGAGAGTGCATCCTCCGCTGCCTTCGTCGCATCGCGCCAATGCGCCGGATCCGCAAGCCAATTCGGCTGATTTGCCACGAATGTCCATGTGCGGATGTGCGCGATCCGGCTCGACAGCGCGTCGATGTCGCCCTCGGTGTGGCTGGCGTGCCGGACCTGGGAGGCGATCCAATCGTCCGGGACGACGCCACCGTCGGCCACGAACCGGAAGATGTCGCCGACGAGCTGCGCGTGCTGGGCGGGCGCGATCCGCCGGTAGTCGGGGAGCCGGCAGACGTCCCACAGGCGGCGGACATTGTCCGCCTCGCGCGCGAGATCGGCCAGCTCCTCGTCGCGCGCCAGCATCTCGAGGGCCGTCTGGTCGTCGGCCGGCGGAGCCTTGGTCAGCCCTTCGACATCGGGCGGTTCGTCGAGGCTCGCCTTCAGCGCGGCCAGGCTGGAGAAGTCGAGCGCATCGCTGCGCCATTGCAGCGTGCGGACCGGCTCGAAGCGGTGCGTCTCGATCGCCTCGACGAGTGCGTCCGGAAACGGGTCGACGCGGCCGGTGACGCCGAACGTGCCGTCGCGCATGTGCCGGCCGGCGCGTCCGGCGATCTGGGCGAGCTCCGCCGCCGAGAGGTCGCGGAACTGGTAGCCGTCGAACTTCCGGTGCGCGGCGAAGGCGACGTGATCGAGGTCGAGGTTGAGGCCCATCCCGATCGCGTCGGTCGCGACCAGGAAATCGACGTCGCCCGACTGGAAGATCTCGACCTGCTTGTTGCGGGTGCGCGGCGAAAGCGCGCCGAGCACGACCGCCGCGCCGCCGCGCTGGCGGCGGATCAGCTCCGCGACCGCATAGACCTCGTCGGCGGAGAACGTCACCACCGCGGACCGCTCGGGTAGCCGGGTGAGCTTCTTCTGCCCGCTGTAGCTCAGCACCGACATGCGGGGCCGCGTGATGATCTGCACGCCGGGCAGGAGCTGCTCGATGATGCCGCGCATCGTTCCGGCGCCGAGGAGAAGCGTCTCCTGGCTTCCGCGCAGGTTCAGGATCCGGTCGGTGAAGACGTGCCCGCGCTCGAGATCGGCGGCGATCTGGACCTCGTCGATCGCGACGAAGGTCGCGTCCGTCTCCCGCGGCATCGCCTCCACGGTCGAGACCCAGTAGCGGGGCCGCTCCGGGACGATCTTCTCCTCGCCGGTCACGAGTGCCACCTGGTCGATTCCGGCGCGCTGGGCGACGCGGCCGTAGACTTCGCGCGCAAGGAGGCGAAGCGGCAGCCCGATGACGCCCGTCTCATGGCCGAGCATGCGCTCGATCGCGAGATGCGTCTTGCCGGTGTTGGTCGGCCCCAGGACCGCTGTGACGTTCCGGGCGCTCCAGCGCCGGGAACGGGCGTTCTGCGAAGTCATGCGAAGATCAGTGCGATTTAGGGCCAAGGGGGAAAGCGGGCGAGCCGCGGACACCGAGCCGCCGCCTGCAACGGGAGGGGGCCGGCGCGAGAAGGCGCGGGGAGACGCCCACAGCGGACAAAATCATGGGAGAGGGGCGGGGGCCCGTCCGGCGGTCACCAGCCCCGAAGAAATCGCGCATCCTTAGGCGGTCCCAACATGCTTTCCGCGCCCCGTGCCTTGGATATAGGCGATCAGGCTCCGTTTGACACGGAAAATGGGGCCGCCGGCGGCAATGCCGCCCGGCCATGCGCGGTAAGCGGAGGGCGCCGCCCAGGTGCGCTCACTGCAGCGCAATCCGTTCGGCGCGCAGCACGAGCGGCCCCATCCGGGTGGCGACCCGCAGCCGGACGGGCAGCGCCAGCCCCGCGGACGCGATGGGCGCCAACCATATCTCCATGTCGCGGTTCTCGGCGAGCTGCCGGATGGTGCGGCGGTTCGCCCGGTGGCCGGCGATGGGGACGTAGCGGATCGCGCAGACCTGGGCCGGGCCCGAATAGCCGTCGACCGACCTCACGGCCTCCGTCCGGCTGTAGCTCAGCACGATGTCGAAGCGCTGCCTGCCGTCGAAGACGGGTACGGTGCGGTCGCAGATCTCCGGGCCTGCGGCGCCGTTCAGCGGGACGACGATCGCGCTCGCCGGATCGAGCACGCTGCGCAGGTCGCCTTCGGAGAGGGGAACGCGGTTCCTGCGGTGCCTCGGGCGGTCCGGCTCGATCGACGCCGCGGCGACCGCGTCGCGCGAGAAGCTGATGGTGACCGTCTCCGATTCGTCGCCGGTCGTGATCGCCTGCCGATACGAGACAGGGCTCGGCGACGGCCCCGGGATCGCTCCGGCGGCGCTGATCGAGCTCCTTGCGTTCGAGAGCAGCCGGCTGATTCCGCCGACGCCACCCTGGCCGGCGATCCGGTAGGCGGCGCCGTCCGTCTCGATCCTGAGGCTGGCGCTGCCGACCGGCAGACCGACGAGGGAGGCGTTGTAGCGCGCCTCGACGGTGGCCGCCGCGGCCGCCTGCGACGAGAGCACGAGCGCCGCCGCCGCGAAACCGGATTGCCGCATCCAACGACCGCGCACGCGAAGTCCTCTCGCCGATGCCATGAAGGTGCGGCTAGACGCCGATTGAGCCGAAACTGCGGCGCGGCGGCCACCGCGGCAGCGGTCATTCGCTTGACCTCGCGCGGCGGCGTCACTATACGAGGCCAATTCCGGAAACAGATCGGTTCGGCCGGCGCTTCCGTGCACCCTGCGCGAAGCGCGTTGTCCATTGGCCGGACCCGAGAGCGAAGAGGTTTATCATGGCGCGCCGCTGCGAACTGACCGGCAAGGCCGTGCTGACCGGCAACAATGTGAGCCACGCGAACAACAAGTCGCGCCGCCGGTTCCTGCCCAATCTCTGCAACGTGTCGCTCGCCAGCGAGACGCTCGGCCGCACCGTGCGCCTGCGGATCGCCGCGGCCGCGCTGCGCAGCGTCGAGCACCGGGGCGGCCTCGACGCCTTCCTGCTGAAGGCGCGCGAGGAGGAGCTCTCCCCGAAGGCGCAGCTGATCCGCCGCGAGATCATGAAGAAGCAGGCCGAGGCGGAAGCCTCCGCCGCCTGAGCCTCCCGATGACAGCCGCGCTGCGGGGCTTCCCTGTCGCCGTCGCCGCGATGGCGGCCGTCGTGGTCGCCTCGAACATCCTGGTCCAGTACCCGGTCGAGGCCTCGATCGGGCGGCTGGACCTGGCCGATATCCTGACCTTCGGCGCGTTCACCTATCCGGTCTCCTTCCTCGTCGTCGACCTCACGAACCGCAATCTCGGACCGGCCGCCGCGCGCCGCGTGGTGCTCGTCGGATTCGCGATCGCGGTCGTGCTGTCGATCCTGCTCGCCACGCCGCGCATAGCGATCGCGTCGGGGTCGGCGTTCCTGGCGGCGCAATTCCTGGACATCGCCGTCTTCGACCGGCTGCGCCGGCAGGCATGGTGGAAGGCGCCCGCGATCTCGAGCCTCTTCGGCTCGGCGCTCGACACGCTCATCTTCTTCTCGCTCGCCTTTGCGCCGGCCTTCGCGGTGCTGGGG
>JAEZEK010000344.1 GCA_023417735.1 Pseudomonadota bacterium
CGCAAGCACCGCTTGGCGGCCATTGCCGCTGCGTCGAAAGGCAGAAAGACCAGGAATGAACGTCGTAGTCCCATCCCCGTCCGCCGCGGAAGCATCCGCCCTCATCACGCATGAGGCCGTGCGCGATCTCCTCGCCGCCATGGTCGACATCCGCAGCCCGACGGGCGAGGAGCGGGCGATGGCCGAGTTCATGGTGGCGCGCATGCGCGCCGCCGGCCTCGCCGCCGACCTGCAGTTCGTGAGCGAGGGCCGGCCCAACGCCGTTGGGCACCTGCGCGGCACGGGCGAGGGCCTGAACCTGCTCTTCACCGGTCATATGGACACCTCCTACGACGGCACGGAGGACTACCTGTCCGGCGACGGCTACAAGCCCAAGGCGGTCTGTCGCGACGGCTGGATGTGGGGCCTCGGCGCGCACAACATGAAGAGCGGCCTCGCCGCCGCGATGATTGCCGCCGAGGCGATCGCGCGCGCCGGCATCAGGCTCCGCGGCGACGTCTCGATCGCCGGCGTCGTCGGCGAGATCGAGAAGACGGCGATCGAGGAGTTCCAGGGCACGAGCTTCGCCGGCTACGGCGTCGGCACCCGCCATCTCGTCACCCACGGCGTGACGGCCGACTACGCGATCCTCGCCGAGCCGACCGCGCTCACGATCGCGACCGCCAACATGGGCTGCATCTGGTTCCGCATCACCGTGCAGGGAACCGTCAGCCACGCGGCGCTCTCCAACCGCCCGAACGTCCGCAACGCGATCCGGCTCATGCACGAGCTCGAGGCGGAGATCTTCGACTGGTCGCAGGACTACGAGGCGGCGCACGTCTATATGGGCGAGCGGCCGAACGTGACCGTGGCCGCCATCCGCGGCGGCGCGCCGTGGCGGCTGTCGCGCAACCCGGTCTCCTGCAGCCTGTACCTCGACGTCCGCACCGTCCCGGGTCAGAGCGTCGACGACGTGAAGCGCGCGCTCCGCCGGTTGCTGCGGGATTTCGCCGAGCGGAAGGGCGTCGAGGAGCCCGACCTGTTCCTCTACGTCACCGACCCGGCGCTTACCATCGACGAGGACAGCCCGGTGGTCGACGCGCTGGGCTCGGCGCAGAAGGCGGTCATGGGCGAGCGTCCCGCCTCGACCATCCGGCGGCCCGGGTCCGATGCCATCCACCTGGCGAGCTACGGCGTGCCCTGCGTCCAGTTCGGCCCGGGCGGCCGCATGCATCCGGATGCGAAATCCGCGTCGATGCACGCCGCCGGCGAGCACGTGCTGATCGACGACGTCGTCACGACCGCGAAGATTTTCCTCGCGACCGCGATCGATTTCTGCAACCGGCCTGCGCCCCAGGGCGCCGAGCTCGGGAGGGGCTGACATGGCCGTGCCCCTTCGCGCCAACGCCGGAGAGCCCGCAAGGGCGGCGGCCCGCCCGACGGCCATCCAGTGCCGCGCGCTCACCAAGGTCTACGAGACGCAGGACGGGAGCGACCTTCTCGCGCTCGAGGCGCTCGACATCGCGGTTTCGGAAGGCGAGTTCCTCGCCGTCGTCGGCCCGAGCGGCTGCGGCAAGAGCACGCTGCTCAGGATGGTCGGCGGCTTGCTCTCCTACACGGCCGGCGATCTCATGATCGGCGGCGAGCGGGTGACGGGACCGCGGCGCGACATCGGCGTCGTGTTCCAGGCCGCCACGCTCCTGGAATGGCGCACCGTCCTCGAGAACGTCATGCTGCCGGTCGACGTGCTCGGCCTCGACCGCGCGAAATACCGGCAGCGCGCGCTCGACCTGCTCAAGACCGTGGGCCTCGGCGGCTTCGAGGCGAAGTACCCGAACGAGCTCTCCGGCGGGATGCAGCAGCGCGTCGCGATCAGCCGCGCGCTCGTCCATGATCCGGCCCTGCTCCTCATGGACGAGCCGTTCGGCGCCCTCGACGCGCTCACCCGCGAGACGATGAACATCGAGCTCCAGCGCATCTGGATGGAGGCCGGCAAGACCGTGCTCCTCATTACCCACTCGATCCCGGAGGCGGTGTTCCTGGCGGACCGCGTGGCGGTGATGACCGCCCGGCCCGGAAAGCTCCAGGAGGTGATCGAGATCGACCTGCCGCGGCCGCGTTCGCTCGACCTGATGGCGACGCCGGAATTCGGCCGCATCGCCTCGCGCATTCGCGGGCTCCTCAATTCGGGGGGCGCGCTGGACTGACCACCGGGCCGGGGAGAGGCCCTATCGGAAGAGGAGAGAGGGAATGAGACTTGGCCGGACATTGCTCACGGCGTCGGTGGCGCTGTTCTGCTCGGCGTCTTGGGCCGCGGCGCTGGAGAAGATCGTGCTCGCGCACGCTGCCCCGCAGCTCAGCGTCAGCTACGCGATCAACAGCTCGATGCCCGAATACCTGAAGTACTGGGAGGAAGAGGGCCTGGAGGTCGAAGTGGTGCCGACGCCCGGCGCCGCCGCCGCGATGCAGCTCGTCATCAGCGGCCAGGCCGACGTGGCGATGGGCAGCCCGAACGCGGCGTTCGCCGCGATCCAGCGCGGTGCGCCCCTCAAGATCTACTTCTCGACGCTGCGCGGCGACATCTTCGGTATCGCGCTGCCGGAGGGCTCCGGCCTTGAGTCGCTCGAGGATCTGAAGGGCAAGACGGTCGGCGTCTCCAGCTTTGCGAGCGCGGGCGCGCCATACCTGAAGGGGCTCCTCAAGACAGCGAACCTGACCGACCAGGACGTTTCCATCGTCGAGGTCGGGGTCGGCGGCCGGGCCGCCGGCGCGCTGCAGACCGGGCAGGTCGACGCCCTCTCGCTCTGGGACGAAGCCTACGTCCAGATGGAGGAGAAGGGCATAAAGTTCTCCAAGATCATCAAGGACGATCGTGCCGATGCGGCCTTCTCGAGCTCGCTCGTCGTCCGCGAGGACGCCCTGAAGGACCGCCGCCAGGCGCTCGTCGGACTGGCGCGCGGCATCGCCAAGGCGCAGCTCTTCGAATCGGAGAACCTGGAGGCGGCGGCCCGCATCCACTGGCAGGTCTACCCGCAGTCGGCGCCCCGCGAAGGGCTGACGCCGGAGGTCATCGAGGAGACGAAGAAGGTCCTCGAGGTGCGCCAGCACATCCAGTCGAAGGACGCCTTCGGCAGCGGCACGTTCGGCGACATCCCGCCGGACTACATGGTGAAGTTCCAGGACTTCCTCGTCGAGACCGGCCAGCTCGAGAAGGCGATCGACCCGACGGCCTACTACACCAACGAACTGATCGACGAGATCAACGACTTCGACGCCGACGCCGTCGTCGAGGCGGCGAAGACCTTCAAGAACCCGTGAGGGAGGATCGTGACTCTCGTCGCTGAACAAAGGACCGTTTCGGTCTTCCGGCTGCCGGCCTCCAGGAGAGGCCGGCAGGTACTCTTCCACAGAACATTGGCCGTGCTCTTCGGCGTGTCGGTCCTGCTCGGGTGGGAGGCAGCCTGCCGGATCGGCGGGGTCAGCGATCTCGTCCTGCCGGCGCCCTCCCAGATCGGCGGCGCGCTCGTCGACGGCCTTCGCTCGGGCCAGCTGATCGCCGGGCTGAAGGTCACGCTGATCGAGATCGTGCTCGGCTTCCTGCTCGCCTCGACCGCCGCGCTCCTGTTCGGCACGCTCATCAGCCAGGTCGCGCTGGTGGAGGCGGTGCTCTACCCCTACATCGTCGCGATCCAGACCCTGCCGAAGATCGCGGTCGCGCCGCTCGTGCTCGTCTGGGTCGGCTTCGGGCTGGAGAGCAAGGTCGTGATCGCCGCCATGGTCTCCTTCTTCCCGATCCTCGTGAACACGATCATCGGGCTCAAGTCGACGCCGGAGGCGAAGCTCGAACTGATGCGCTCGCTGTCGGCGAGCTCGTGGAAGACGTTCTGGTACGTGAAGCTCCCGGAGGCGCTGCCCTTCATCTTCGCGGGGCTCAACGTCGGCATCGTCATGTCGGTGCTCGGCGCCATCGTCGGCGAGTTCATCGGCGCCAAGGCCGGGCTCGGCTACATGCTGCTCCAGATGAACTACAATCTGGACGTCGCCGGCATGTTCTCGGTCCTGGTGATCCTCGGGCTGATGGGCATTGTGCTGAACGGCATCGCCCAATATGCACGACGCAAGGTGGTGTTCTGGCGCCGCGACAATCCAGCGGGTGGGCATTGAACGGTACGAACGAGATCGCCTTTCGGCCGCTCTACCAGCATGTCCGGGATCACCTGTTCGCCCGGCTGATCGACGGCCGCTGGAAGCCCGGAATGCTCCTCCCCAGCGAGCAGCAGCTCGCCGGGGAGCTCGGCGTCGGCCAAGGCACGGTGCGCAAGGCCCTCGACGTGCTCGCGCTGGAGAACCTGCTCGTGCGCAAGCAGGGGCGGGGCACGTTCGTCGCATTCCCGGAAGAGGGGCGGCTCCACTTCCAGTTCTACCGGCTGCGGGCCGACGACGGCGAGATCTGTCTGCCGGATAGCGCCATCCACTCGCTCGCAAAGGTGCGGGCGAGCACCGAGGCCAAGGAGAAGCTAGGCCTCAAGCGGCAGGCCGAGGTCTGGGAGATCGAGCGCACGCGCAGCCTTCGCGGCGAGATCGTCACCGTCGAGCAGATCGTGCTGCCGGCCGCGAAGTTCCCCGGGCTCGATCGGCTCGAGGAGATCCCGAACAACGTCTACGTGCTCTATGCCACCGAGTTCGGCCAGATCGTCACGCGCGCCACCGAACGGCTGAAGTCGGTCAATGCGGGGCGGCACGACTGCGAGTTGCTCGGCTGCAAGCGCGGCGCCGCCCTGCTCCTGATCGACCGCGTCGCCTTCGGCCTCGACGGCGCGCCTGTGGAATGGCGGGTGTCGCGGTGCACGACGGAGCACTTCCACTATCTCTCCGAACTGAAGTAGGGCTCGGGATCTCGCTTTGCTCGACGGCGGCCCCTGCCGCCTGGCCGGCGCGTCCGCCATCGCCTTGGCTCGATCGGCTCGGTTCGGCCGAGCGAAGGATACCGGGCTTGCCATGACCGCGCTGTCCAGACGCATTGGCGGAATCCTCGCGGCATTGCCGCTCGCACCCGGCTTGCGCGTCCTCGAGGTCGGATGCGGGCCGGGCGCGCTGGCGCACGCCATCGCTGCTCGCGTCGGGACCGGCCATGTCCTGGGGATCGATCGGTCCCCGCGGGCGATCGCGCAGGCCGTCGCCGGGTCCGCCGAAGCGATGGCGTCGGGATGCCTGTCATTCCGGCACGATTCGGCAGAGGACTTCGAGCTGGCGCCGGGCGAGACGCCGTTCGACCTCATCGTCGCGGTCCGCGTCGGCGCCCTCGACGGCCGGCATCCCGCCGCAGGAGCCCGCGCCTGGCTCAGCCTGAATGCAGCGCTCGCGCCCGCCGGGCGCGTGTTCGTCGACGGGGTCGAGGTGCTGCGGGGACCAGGCGCGTCGGACGAGGGGGCAATGCCGCCGCCGTGAGCCCTGCGGCCCGCGAGATCGGCCGGTGGTCCGACGCCTCCCCTCCGGGATCACGCCTGCAGCGATGCAAGCGACGCAAGCTGCACGAGGCCGGCCGCGCGCTCCCGCAGGGCGCCGTCCTCCGCGATCAGGGCGTCGGCCTGGAGTTGCGCCAGGGCCAGGTACTCGGCGCCGAAGGTGGAGTCCGCCCCGGCACGCGCGGCGAGCGCCCAGGCCCGGCGCCGCAGGACCGCATCGCCAAGATACCGGACCTGGAGCTTCCCGACCCGGGCGTTGAGGGCGAGGCCCGCAGCCTCGTCGAGCTCGCCCCGGCGCACCCGGCGGTAGAGCAGGTTCAGGACCTCCGAGCGGAGCAGGGTGGGTGCCAGAAGCTGCCGGCGCGATCGCTTCCTCGACGATGCGCAGGGCGGTGCCGGCGTCGATCACGAAGCGGGTCACTGGCTCCTCCTCCTGCTCCGTGCGACCGGACGGTTTCGCCGCATGATGATATCGTCAAGCGGCCGAGGGAACCTTCAGCGGGTGCCGGCGCTCCCGAGCGCGTCGAGGAGCCCCGAGAGCTCGTCCCGGGTCTGCTCCATCCGCCGGAGGTGCACGCCCATCAGCGGGTATTCCGCGCCGAAGGCGAGGCTCGTGATCGCATTGATGTGGTGGAGGGCCGCAGGCTCGATCCGCCCCTGCCGCGCCTCGTCGATCATGTGGTTGCGCAAGGCGACGACCTGGCGCACGGCGGTCGCCACGGTTTCGTGCCCGACCTCGGGGCCGGCGGCGAGCGCGGCGTCCAGTGCGGCGATGGCCGACTGCGCGACGGCTCGGGCGCGCTGGTCCATCACCGGGCCTCCCGGGGCCGTCCCGCCGGTTGCCGCCCACCCCGCGGGAGCGGCGTGGCCTGCGCTCCAGCCTGCGCGACGCGGAAATACCTGCGGGGGTCCTTGACCGACCGCATGCCCTTCGTGAGCGTGCGGTGGCGCAGCCACATGCCGCCGGCGAGGACGGCCAGCGAGCCGGCGACGGAGAGCATCGTGCGCTCCCGCGACAGGCGGCCGAGCCCGTAGGCGGCGATCGGGAGCGCGCTCCCCAGAACCAGGTGAACCGGATCCGGCGGGGGGTGCTCGGAGCCCGGGGCAGGGCCGTGGCGGCTCGAGCGGCCGGCGGGTCGTGCCAGGAGGGTCTCGGCTGCAAGGCCTGCGAGCGTCGCGGCCGCGGCGATACCGTCCAGCCGGTCGGCATTCGCGTCGCGGCCGCCGACGCGCTCGCCGATGGAGAGCGCCGCCGCGCCGCACGCCGCCGCCGACAGGCCGAACTTCAGGCCGAGCCGCCGAGGCTGCACCGACCATACCGGCGTGCTCGTTGCGGAGAGGAGGGCGGCGGTGTAGGTGCTCGCCCCCGCCCCGGTGACCGCCGCCCCGATCTGGGCGACATCGGCCGCGCGGCGCACGGCTCGGCCGACGCCGTTTCGCCCGCCGGCGAGCTCGCCGAGGAGGGTGACGCCGGACAGGCCGCCGAACCCGCTGAGGACGTAGGTGCCGATCGACATCGGCGACGTGGGCCGAAAGATGCGCAGCATGTTGTACCAGCGCTGCGGCGTCCGGAGATCCGCGATCAGGAGGCCTGCCCCGACCGCGGTGCTCGCGGCCGCGAGGAAGCGCGCATTGGTGATCATGCCCCGGTAGCGGCCGCGGTCGGCGATCTGCCCGAGCGCGGCGAGACCCTGCGCGGAGCCGGCGAGCCCGGCCAGGAAGATGTAGCCGCTCACCGTCCAGTCCCACGGCGCGGGCTTCAGTGCCGGCCGGCCGTAATAGCTCTCGCCCGAATAGGGCGCGAGGCGGCCGGCGATGCTCCTGCGCTGCATCCCGGGGGCGGCTCGGTCGGGGACGGTCGCGAGCGTCATCGCCGCCCTCCCGCGCTTGCCAGGAAGGCGAGCGCGACGCCGGCCATGCCGGCGAGCGCGGCGAGGCCGGTGCCGAAGGCCGGCGCGATCCGGTTCGCCGGCCTGTCGGGCCGGCTCGGCAGGTTGTAGACCTCCGGCCGGTCGAGAAGCAGGAAGAAAGCGTTGAGGCGCCCGAGGCCGCCCGTCGACCCGGGCGTGTCGGGCGCCCCGTAGAGATAGGCATCGCGTTCGCCGCGTTCGTGCAGCTCGCGGACGCGGGCGCGGGCGCGTCGATCGAGCTCTTCTATCTCGCCGAACTGGATGGACTCGGTCGGGCAGACCTTGGCGCAGGCGGGCTCCAGCCCCCCTTTCAGCCGGTCGTAGCAGAGCGTGCACTTGTGCGCCTTGCCGTCCTGCTCGTCGAGCTCGACCACGCCGAACGGGCACGCCGGCACGCAATAGCCGCAGCCGTTGCAGATGTCCTGCTGGACCACGACGGTATCGAACTCGGTCCTGAAGATCGCCCCGGTCAGGCAGGCGTCGAGGCACGGTGCGTTGGCGCAATGCTTGCAGACGTCGCTCATCATGAGCCAGCGTCCCGGCAAGACGTTTGGTTTGCCATCGGGCCGAGCTTCGCGCACCTGCTCGACGAAGGCGACGTGGCGCCAGGTCGTGGCCGAGAGCGACCCGGTATTGTCGTAGCTCATGCCCGTCAGGGCCATCTCCTCCGCCGGGAGCTGGTTCCATTCCTTGCACGCCACCTCGCAGGCCTTGCAGCCGATGCAGAGCGTGGTGTCGGTGAAGAAGCCGTAGCTCCTCCCGGCCTCGATGCGCGTGCCTGCGGTGCGCTCGGCCTCCTGTCGAAACGGCTGCACGGTCATGCCGTCGCCCTTTCCCGATGGGGGGTGCGCCGCAGCCGCCCTTTCCGGATCGCGCAGGTGAGCGCCTTGTTCTCGTGCATGCTGGTGTTGGCGTCCCCGACGGCGGCGGTGAGCACGTTGGCGATGTCGCCGGTGGCATAGCCCTGCCATCCGAAATGCCAGGGCATGCCGATCTGGAACACCTCGCGCCCGTCGATCCGGAACGGTTGCAGCCTGCGCGTCACCATCGCGCGGGTCTCGATCTCGCCGCGCGCGGTGGAAAGCACGATCCAGTCGAGATGGCCGATCCCGAGCCGCTCGGCGAGCTCCGGCGGGATCTCGGCGAAGCCCTCCGGCTGGAGCTCCGCGGTGTGCGGCACGCCGCGCGTCGGGGTGCCCCCGCAATGATGCTCGGTGAGCCGGTAGGTCGTGAGCGCGTGCGGGTAGTGCGGATCGGCGACCTCATGCAGGCGGTTGCCTTCGCGCGCGAACCTCTTGGCGACGGGGCTCGACTGCTGCGCGTGGAGCGGGTTCGCAACGGGGCTCTCGACCGGCTCGTAGTGCGTGGGCAGCGGGCCATCCTTGAGCCCGGACGGCACGAACAGCATGGCCCGCCCGTCCGGCATCATGATGAAGGGCTCGTCGCCGCGCAGCGCCGCCATGCCGACCGGCCGCTCGGTCCAGTCGGGGCGGTAGCCCGGCGGCTTGTCGGGCTCGAAGTCGACATTGTCGAAGCTCGCCCAGCGCCCATTCTCCTCGTCCCACCAGACGAGGCGCTTGCGCTCCGACCACGGCCTGCCCGCCGGGTCGGCCGAGGCGCGGTTGTAGAGCGTCCTGCGATTGGCCGGCCAGGCGAAGGCCCAGTCGAGATGGGTGCCGGGGCCCTCCGGCCCGTCCGGCTTCCGCGACCGGGTCTGGTTGTGCTCCGCGGCGGGGTGGGCGCCGCAATAGATCCAGCTGCCGCAGGCAGTGGAACCGTCCGCGCGGAGGTCGGTATAGCTTGCGACCTGCTGCTTGTCCGGCCAGGTGTAGCCGCTGATC
This sequence comes from Pseudomonadota bacterium, assembly GCA_023417735.1. Taxonomy (GTDB): domain Bacteria; phylum Pseudomonadota; class Alphaproteobacteria; order Rhizobiales; family Afifellaceae; genus Propylenella. The sequence continues at coordinate 9,196 of JAEZEK010000344.1, forward strand.
TCCTTGAGAACGTCGGTGGCTTCGACGTCCTGGCGCGCGCCTTTCGTCCGGTAGTCGAGCGTGAGGTGACGGATCGGCTGGTCGCGCGCGGCGTCGCTGTCGGCGTAGAGCGCCTTGAGGCGGCGCGCCAGGTGATGGACGAACCAGAGCTCGGAGCGGCTGTCGCCCGGGCCGTCCACGACCTTGTCGTGCCATTGCACGAGCCGGTGCGTGTTCGTGAAGGTCCCTTCCTTCTCGCCGGCGAGTTCCGCCGGCATCAGGAAGACCTCGGTCTTGATGTCCTGCGGCCGCAACTCGCCGTTGCGGATCGCGTGGCCCTTCCGCCAGAAGTTTGCGCTCTCGATCTCGTCGGTGTCGCGCACCACCAGCCAATCGAGCTTGCCAAGCCCGCGCTGGATCATCTTCGAGTTGCTGCCGCCGATCACCACGTTCTGGCCGAGCAGGAACAGCCCCTTGAGCAGGCCGTCGTCCATGGCGAGCGTCATGGCGAGTTGGGAATGGTCGCCGACGATCTTCGGCAGGAAATGGAAGCCCCACTCGTTGTGCGGCCCGACGGCGTCGCCGTACCAGGCGCGCAGCAGGCTCGTGAAGTAATCGGGAAAATGCGCCCACCATCCCGTCGGGATGGTCTCGTCATCGAGGAACTGGGAATAGTGCCGCGCCTGCGGCTTGAAGGCGTTCGGCTGCGGCAGGTAGCTCGGCAGCATGTTGTAGAGCGTGGGGATGTCGGTGGAGCCCTGGATCGAGCAATGGCCGCGCAGCGCGACGATGCCGCCGCCCGGGCGGCCCACGTTCCCGAGCAGCATCTGCACCATCGCCGCCGAGCGGATCATCTGGACGCCGACCGTGTGGTGGTTCCAGCCGACCGCGTAGCAGACGGCGCCGGTGCGCTCGCGCCCCGAATTGCGCGCGAGTGTCTCGGCGGTTTCCAGGAAGAGCGCCTTGGGGCAGCCGGTCACGCGCTCCACGGCCTCGGGCGTGTAGGGCGCGTACTGCCGCCGCATGATCTGGTAGACGCAGTTCGGGTGCTGGAGCGTGTAATCCTGCTCGGGCGGCTTCTCGTGCAGCCGGCAGGTCATCTCCGAGAAGGATTCCGCGGTGTTCAGGTAGTGCTCGGACAGCGCGGACGGCACCACCAGGCCTTCGTACTGCCAGCTGTCGAAGTCGTAGGCCTGCCGCTCCTCGTTCCAGCCGGAAAACCGCCCGTCGAGCGTGCTCGCCTCGCGGAAGCCCGGCTCGATGATCGTCGCCATGTTGGTGTAGGGCAGCACGTAATCGCGGAACCACAGGTCGTTCTCGATGAGGTGCCTGATGATGCCGCCGAGGAAGGCGATGTCCGTTCCGGCCCGGATGGGGGCGTAGATGTCGGCCAGCGCCGAGGTGCGGGTGAAGCGGGGGTCGACGTGGATGACCTTCGCCCCGCGCTCCTTCGCCTGCATGACGAAGCGGAACGCGATCGGATGGGCCTCGGCCATGTTCGAGCCCATGATGAGCACGCAGTCCGAATTGGCGAGGTCCCATTGCGGCATGGTCGCGGCGCCGCGGCCGAAGGAGGCGCCGAGGCTCGGCACCGAATTGGAGTGGCAGACGCGCGCTTGATTCTCGATGAACACCATGCCAAGGCCGCCGCCGAACACCTTCTTGATGAGGTAGTTCTCCTCGTTGTCGAGCGTCGCCCCGCCGAGCGAGCCGATCGCGAGGGTGTGGTTGACCTTGGTCCCGTCCGGCAGCGCCTCCACGAAGGTTTCGTCGCGCGTCTCCTTCACCAGCCGGGCGATCCGTTCCATCGCCCAGTCGAGCGGCTTCTCCTCCCATTCCGTGCCATGAGGCGCGCGGTACTTGACCGTGGCGAGCCGCTCCGGATTGCGCATCAGGCTGGAGAGCGTCGCCCCCTTCGGGCAAAGCGTGCCGGCATTCACCGGGCTTTCGGGATTGCCCTCGACATGAGTGATCCGTCCCTCGCGCGCATGGACGAGGACCGAGCAGCCGACGGCGCAATAGGGGCAGACGCTCGTGCCGACGGCGTCCGACTGTTCGAGGCGCGGGCGGAGCGTTTCGGATGTCGTGCTCCGCGCAGCATCCGAGCGGTGGTCCGCGCCGGCGATCTGGCGGGGCAGGGACCAGTCGCGGAGGAATCGGCCGAGCCGCCCGGCGACGCCGGGGGTCATCGCCGTCATGCCGGGGAACTCCGCGGCGACGCGAGCGAGATCGCGCGGGCGAGGTTGGCGATCCGGCCGGGCGCCGCGTCGTAACGGACGTCCACGCGCCGGCCGCTCCTCACGAGTTCCGGCAGGTCCTGGGGCTGAACGCGGGCGAGCCGATGCAGGAGGAACAGGGCCGAGCGCCCGTCCTCCATCTCGAGCCGGAAGCGGCCTTCCTGAGCCAGGGCAATACGGCCGGATGCTGACGGCATGCGCATGTCCTCCCGGCGGGACAACCCTGCGTTCCGCGAATGGTTTCAAGGCCGTCGCATGGATTGGAGCGGGCGCGGACGGGCTCGCGCGCAGCGGGGCGCGCAATCACGGGGTCTTGATGGCGCGTGTTCGGAATCGCTTCGCCGGGCGGATGAAGACCGCGGGGCTTCGTCTTCCCGTCTCAGGTGCAGGCAGACGCGCCCAGCACCGGAATGCCGGTCCAGACGGTGGCCGCGAACGCGGCGAGCATCGCCGCAAGGCTGGCCATGTCGAGAAACCCGGCCGTGCTACGGCCGACTTCAGCGTGCCCCCGAACCCGCCGCCAGCACAGGCGGATGAGCCAGGCGAGCGCGGCGAGATGCACCATCCAGAGTGCAAGCAGGAGCACGCGCAGCACGCTCAAGGGGCCGATGTGGCGGCCCTGCCAGCCCAGTTCGCAGCCGACCGAGAGGAGCCCGTAGAGCGCGACAAAGGCCACGCTCCAGACCACGAAGCCGGCCGGCAGCAGGATGAGGCCGCTCGCGCGCTTCGCCAGGCTCATGGCGTCATCACCAGCGGCATGCCGTGGAGAACGAACGCCGTCGCGAGCACGACCAGGGCCGTGTAGGCCTGCCAGAGACCGGCGATCCGCAGGTCGGCCGTCCGGCGCGGCGAGACGTGGCCCGTGGCGATGCGCCAGCGCGCGAAGCCGGCGAAGACGATGCCGAGCCCGGCGTGCAGCGCGGCATAGAGGCAGAGCACCAGCATCACCGCCCCGTAGGCATGGCCGGTCGGCGCCGGCACGCGCGTCGCGAGATAGGCGAGCGCCGCGGTGGCCAGGCATTGCCCGGCGATCGCGAGGAGGACGCTGCCC
>JAEZEK010000408.1 GCA_023417735.1 Pseudomonadota bacterium
CGCGCGCCCGCGCCCCCCCCCCCCCCCGTCCCCTCGTTTCATCCTTTCCAGACCCGGAGGCAGCGAGCTTGGCCCGGCAGTTCCCGACGATCGAGCCCGCATTGCGTGACTTCCTGCTCGGCCAGCACGTCTTCTTCGTCGCCTCAGCCGCGCCCGGATCGCGCGTCAACGTCTCGCCGCGCGAGATCGGCGCCCTGCGCGTGCTCGGCCCCAACCGCGTCGCCTATCTCGACCAGACCGGCAGCGGCAACGAGACAGCCGCGCACATCCTCGCCGGCGGCGGGATCACGCTGATGGCCTGCGCCTTCTCCGGCGCCCCGCGCATCCTCCGCCTCTACGGCAAGGGCAGCGTCCTGCCGCGCGGCGGCGCTCCCTATGCCGACCTGATCGACGAGCATTTCGGCGGCGCCGAGCCGCTCGGCGCCCGCCAGGTGGTCGTGATCGACGTCGATCTCGTCCAGACCTCCTGCGGCTACGGCGTGCCGCTCTTCGACCATCGCGGCGAGCGCCCGAACCTCGCCCGCTGGGCCGAGGCGAAGGGCGAGGCCGGGCTCGAAGCGTACCGGCGCGAGAAGAACGCCCGGAGCCTGGACGGGCTGCCGACCGGCATGCCCGGCACCGCCGAACCGGCCGAGATCGCCTGATGCCGCCCTCGCACGACGGACGGGATTCCATGACGAACGGCCCGACGGCAGAATTCGACGAGGCGAGAGCCAAGGAGCTCGAGGAGCGGTTCGACCCGGAAGTGCAGTTCCGGCCGCTCGGCCGCGCCGCCGGCTGGATCGCGGCGATCCTCCTCTTCTCGCTGTCGGTCTTCCACTATTACACGGCCGGTTTCGGCCTCCTGCGCGAGGTCACGCACCGCGGCGTGCACATGGCGTTCGTGCTCGCCCTCATCTTCATCGTCTTCGCGGCCACGACGAGCGGCCGGAAGGTGCTGCGCACGAGCACCTGGTACCGGCCGGCCGGCATCTCGCTGCTCGACTGGGCGCTCGCGATCCTCGCGGTGATCGCCACGCTCTACGTCCCCTGGACCTTCCAGGACCTCGCCTTCCGGGTCGGCAACCCCCTGCCGATCGACGTCGCGATGGGCACCATCCTGATCGTGGTGCTCCTGGAGGCGACGCGCCGCTCGATGGGCTGGCCGCTGCCGATCATCGCGCTGGTCTTCATGGCCTACGCCGTCTTCGGGCGCCACGCGCCGGGCGTCCTGGTCCATCCCGGCGCGAGCTGGTCGACGGTCGTCAACCATCTCTACCTGACCAGCCAGGGCATATACGGCCTGCCGGTCGGCGTGGTGGCCACCTACGTGTTCCACTTCGTGCTGTTCGGGGTGCTCGCCACCCGGATCGGGCTCGGCGAGCTCTTCATCAATCTCGCCTCAGCCGCCGCCGGTCGCTTCGCCGGCGGCCCGGCCAAGGTCTCGGTGCTGTCCTCGGCGCTGCTCGGCTCGATCTCGGGCTCCTCCATCGCCAACACGGTGACGACCGGCTCGCTGACGATCCCGGCGATGGTCCGGATCGGCTATCCGCGCCATTTCGCGGCCGCCGTGGAGGCCGCCTCGTCGACCGGCGGCCAGATCACCCCGCCGGTCATGGGCGCGGCCGCCTTCCTCATGATCGAGTTCCTCGGCATCCCCTACACCGACATCCTGCTCGCCGCGATGGTGCCGGCCTCCATGCACTTCCTCGGCGTGCTGATGCAGGTCCATTTCGAGGCCAAGCGCCAGGGCCTGCGCGGCCTGACCTCCGAGGAGCTGCCGAAGGTGAAGGCCGTTCTCGCGCGCGACTGGCCGACGCTGCTGCCGCTCTTCATCCTGATCGCCGTTCTGATGAACGGCAGGACGCCATATCTCGCGGCCTTCTGGGGCATCACCGCCTGCATGGTGGTCGGCCTCCTCAACCCGCGCCGGCGCATCACCCCGGCCGACATCTTCGAGGGCTTCGTCACCGGCGCGAAATACGCGCTCGCCGTCGGCGCGGCCGCCGCCACGGTCGGCATCATCATCGGCATCGTGACGCTCACCGGCGTGAGCTTCAAGGTCGCCTACATCGTCACCTCGACGGCCGCCGGCTGGGCGGAGACGATCCAGGGGATCCTGCCCTTCGAACTGATGACGACGGCGGCGATGACGCTCCTCATCACGCTGATCCTGACCGGCGCGGTCTGCATCGTCATGGGCTGCGGCATTCCGACCACCGCGAACTACCTGATCATGGTGAGCGTGGCGGCGCCGATCCTCGGCCTGCTCGGCGTGCAGCCGATCGTCGCGCACTTCTTCGTCTTCTATTACGGTGTGCTGGCCGACGTCACGCCGCCGGTCGCGCTCGCCGCCTATGCCGCTGCCGGCATCGCCAACGCCAACCCGTTCAAGGCCGGCAACACCGCGTTCCGGCTCAGCATGGGCAAGGTGCTGGTGCCGTTCGTCTTCGCCTTCTCGCCGTCGCTCCTCCTCGTCGTCGACGGCTTCACGTGGGAGAGCTTCTTCCTGGCGCTCGGCGGCACGATGGTCGGAATCGTCGCGCTTTCGGCGGCGTTCTCCGGCTGGCTGACGGGCCCGCTCTACTGGTTCGAGCGGCTCGTGCTCGCCTTCGCGGCGATCCTGCTCGTCGCGCCGGAACTCACGACGACGATCATCGGCCTGCTGCTCTTCGTGCCGATCCTCGCGCGCCCGCTCGTCGCGCGGGGGCCGGCTGTTGCGGCACGCGCGGACGAATAGGCCCGGCCTCCCCCCCCGGCCTCCCCCACTGCCGTCATCGCCGGACCTGATCCGGCGATCCACAAGGCGCGTGGCGTGTGGCGGGGCTGCGCTGGATGCCCGGGTCGCGCCCGGGCATGACGACGGAGAAAGGGGCAGGGGTGGCGGGAGCGGCTTTGGCCGCCCTACTTCGGCGCGAGGCGGATCGCCCCGTCGAGGCGGACCGCCTCGCCGTTGACGTAGGCGTTCTCGCAGAGGAAGCGGACGAGGTCGGCATACTCCTCCGGGCGCCCGAGCCGCTTCGGATAGGGGACGCTGTCGGCGAGCGCCTTGGCGTATTCAGGCGCGATCTCGCTGAACATCGGCGTCCAGAAGATGCCGGGCTGGATCGTCAGCACGCGGATCCCCGACGTCATCAGGTCGCGCGCGAGCGGCAGCGTCAGCGCCAGGATGCCGCCCTTCGAGGCCGAATAGGCGGCCTGCCCGATCTGGCCGTCGGTCGCCGCGACCGAGCTCGTCATCACGATCACGCCGCGCTCGCCGTCCTCGGTGAGGGGCTCCTCCGCGGACATGGCGGCCGCCGACTTCGCGGTCACGTTGAAGGTGCCGAGGAGGTTCACCTCGATCACCTTGCGGATCGAGCCGAGATCTTGCGGGCGCATCGCGCCGGTGTCCCGGTCCTTGGTCACGGTGCGGCGGCCCATGACGATGCCGGCGCAGTTGACCAGGATGCGCTCGGTGCCGTGGGCGGCGCGCGCCTTGTCGAGGCCCGCCTCGACGCTCGCCTCGTCGGTGACGGCGACGCGGGCGAAGACGCCGCCGATCTCGGCCGCGACCGCCTCGCCGCGCTCGGCATTGAGGTCGAACAGCGCGACCTTGACGCCGTGGGAGGCGAGCATGCGCGCGGTCGCCTCGCCGAGGCCCGACGCGCCGCCGGTGACGATCGCCGCAATCGAGGAATCGAGCTTCATCGCGTTCTCCCGGAGATGCTCGCGCCGTCATAGCCGAGCAGGGATGCTTGTGAAAGCGGCGCCCGATCGCCACCTTTGCCGGCGACAGGAGGAGCGATGAAACGCATCACCCCCGACATCGAGATCCTCGGCCCGGAAGACGCCGAAGCGAAGGAGAAGACGATCCGCGACCGCTTCTGGCCGACGGTCAGGAAGGCGCTCCGCGCGATTCCCTTCATGGAGGACGTGGTCGCCGGCTATTACGCCATGCTCGACCCGCGGACGCCCTCGCGCGCGCGCTTCACGCTGATCGCCGCGCTCGCCTATTTCGTCGCGCCGTTCGACGTGGTGCCGGACTTCCTGATGGGGCTGGGCTTCCTGGACGACGCCTCGGTGCTCGCCGCCGCGCTCGCCGCCGTGGGAAGCTCGATCCGCGACCAGCACCGGGAGGCGGCGCGCCGCGTCCTTGCCGGCATGCCGGAGGAGCCGGCCGGGAGGCGCTGAGCGCCGGCAGTCAAAAAGTCGCCTTGTTTCAATCCAAAAGAGCGGCTTGGGGGCTCGACGACGACGGCGCACGGAAGCCTCCGGGCGCCTCGTTCACCCTTTTGTAACCCTGTTGGCCGATCACATGATGACTGTGTCGTCGTTGCTTCGAGAGCCGATCGGAGCCGCGTTTCAATCGAACCAGACGGAACGACCCCCCAAGATGAACCATCGGATCCTTCTGACCCTGGCCGTCGGTCTTCTCACGACCTCCGCCGCCTTCGCGCAGACGCCGACCTCGATCGGCAAGTTCAACGACTGGTCCGCCTGGACCTATGCCGGCTCGAAGGGCAAGGTCTGCTACATCCATTCCACCCCGAAGACGATGCGCCCGCAGAACCTCAATCACGGCGATATGTCGTTCTTCATCCGCCGCAGCCCCGCCGAGGGCATCCAGAGCGAGGCGAACTTCGTCGCCGGCTATCCCTTCCGGGAGAGCTCGACCGCGACCGTCGACATCGACGGGCAGAAGTTCACGCTCTTCACCCAGGGCGACAGCGCGTGGCTGCTCAACGCCTCCGACGAGGCGAAGCTGCTCGCCGCCATGAAGGCCGGCCGAAGCATGACCGTCACCGCCACCTCCGGCCGCGGCAACGAGACGAGCTACAGCTATTCGCTGTCCGGCGTGACGGCGGCGAGCGACAAGATCGTCGCGGAGTGCCGGTAGCGCGCGCCGCCCTCCCGTCCTATCTTCCGTCGGAGCGGCCGCCCGCGGGCGGCCGTTTTCCTGTTCCGACGCCCGTGATAGAAGGCCGGCCATGACCGCCACGCTCATCGACATGCGCCCGGCGCCGC
>JAEZEK010000412.1 GCA_023417735.1 Pseudomonadota bacterium
CGCCGCCCAGTACCAGCACGGCCGGGATCGCCACGGCATAGAAGGACCCGTCCACGCGCCGCCGATCCTTTCAGATGCCGAGCTGGCGCAGGAGATCGGCAGGGTAGCGCAGGCCCGCCGCGGAGCCCGGCGCGAACGCGCTCGCGAGAAGGGCGAGGTCGCTATCGTCGAGACGGATTGCCGCCGCGGCGACGTTCTCCTCCAGATGCGGCCTGCGATGCGTGCCCGGGATGGGGACGATCCCGCCCGGCCGGCCCAGAATCCAGGCGAGCGCGACTTGCGCAGGCGCGCAGCCGTGACGTTCCGCGACCTGGCGGAGCGGGTCGAGCAGGCGGCCGTTCCGGGCGAAGTTCTCGCCCTGGAAGCGCGGGTGGATGTGCCGGAGGTCGTTCGACGGCAGTTCCTCGAGGCTCTTCAGCGCGCCGGAGAGGAAGCCGCGCCCGAGCGGGCTGTAGGCGACAAGGCCGATGCCGAGCTCGTCGAGGAGCGGCAGGATCTCCGCCTCCGCGTCGCGCGACCAGAGGGAGTATTCCATCTGGAGGGCGCTGATCGGGTGGACGGCGTGGGCGCGCCGGACCGTGCCGGGACCCGCCTCGCAGAGGCCGAGGAAGCGGACCTTCCCGGCCTCCACGAGCCTTGCCATCGCGCCGACCGTCTCCTCGATCGGCACGGCCGGATCGACCCGGTGCAGGTAGTAGAGGTCGACCGTCTCGACCTTCAGGCGGCGCAGGCTCGCCTCGCAGGCGACCGGCACGTAGTCGGGCCGGCCGTTCACGCCGGCGGGTCCGCCGTCCGGGCCGCGCATGTTGCCGAACTTCGTGGCGAGCACGAGCCCTTGGCGTCGCTCGCCCAGCACCGCGCCGAGGAAGCTCTCGTTGCGGCCGCTGCCATAGGCGTCGGACGTGTCGAACAAGGTGACGCCGCGCTCGACGGCGAGATCGACGGTGGCGCGCGATTCCTCCGGGTCGGGGCTGCAGTAGCCGGAGGTGAGGCCGAGACAGCCGAGCCCGATCGACGAGACTTCGGGGCCGTGTGCGCCGAGGCGACGCGCTTGCATCCGTTCGGTCCGGGCCGTGCCTAATCGGCCAGGGCGGCGGCGCGGCGCGCCGCCCGGTAGCGCGACCAGATCACGTATAGGATCAGCAGCAGGGCCAGCACGAGCAGCGTGCCGCTGATCGGCCGCTGCAGGAAGCCCATGTAGTCGCCGCGGAAGAGGAGCAGGCCGCGCCGGAGGTTCTCCTCGAGCAGCGGGCCCAGGATGTAGCCGATCAGGAGCGGCGCCGGCTCGAAGTCGAGGAGGCGCAGGCCGTAGCCGACGAGCCCGATGACCAGCACCATCCAGATGTCGAAGAGGTTGTTGTTGACGCTGTAGACGCCGATGCAGATGAGCACCAGGATCGCCGGGTAGAGGAGCTTGTAGGGGATCCGGAGGATGCTCACCCAGATCCCGATGAGCGGGATGTTGAGGACGAGGAGCAGCAGGTTCCCGATCCAGAAGCTGGCGATGACGCCCCAGAACAGCTCCTGGTTCTGCGTGACCAGCCGCGGCCCCGGCTGCACGCCGTGGACCATCAGGGCGCCGAGCATGATGGCCATCGTCGCGGTGCCCGGAATGCCGAGCGCGAGCGTCGGTATGAAGGCGGTCTGGACGGCGGCGTTGTTGGAAGCCTCCGGCGAGGCGATGCCTTCGATGGCGCCCTTTCCGAAGCGCCCGGGATCGCGCGCGACGCGCTTCTCCAGCACGTAGCTCATGAAGGAGGCGAGCGAGGGGCCGGTTCCCGGCAGCGGCCCGAACAGCGAGCCGATCGCGCTGCCGCGCAGGATCGCCGGCGCGGAGAGCCGCCATTCCTGGCGCGAGGGCAGCATGGAGCGGAGCGCGATCCGCTTCTGCACGATCTCGCCGCCCGGCCGGTTGATGGAGGCGATCACCTCCGACACGCCGAAGAGGCCCATCGCGAGGACGACCATGTTGATGCCGTCCTGCAGCTCGTAGAAGCCGAGGTCGTAGCGCACGACGCCGGTGTTGAGGTCGGTGCCGATGCAGCCGATGAGGAGCCCGAACACAATCATCATCAGGCCCTTGATCGGCGAGCCCTTGGCGACTGTGCCGGCGGCGATCAGGCCGAACAGGATGATGGCGAAATACTCCGCCGGTCCGAAGGCGAGCGCCATCGTCATGATGAGCGGCGTGAGCACCATCATGACGACGATCCCGATCGAGCCGCCGATGAAGGAGGCGATGCTCGTCATGAAGAGCGCGACGCCGGCCTTGCCCTGCTTCGCCATCGGGTAGCCGTCGAGGCAGGTGACCGCGCTCGCCGGCGTGCCGGGCAGCCGGAGGAGGATCGAGGCGGTCGAGCCGCCGTACTCGGCGCCGTAATAGACGCCGGCGAGCAGGATCAGCGCCGTGGTCGGGCTGAGATAGAAGGTGACCGGCAGCAGCATCGAGACGGCGGCGAGCGCGCCGATTCCCGGCAGGACCCCGATCGCCGTGCCGAGCAGGACGCCGAGGAAGCAGTAGGCGAGATTGTCGAGGGACAGCGCGACGCTGAAGCCGAGGATCAAGGCGTCCACGAGAGGGGCCCCCGGAATGCCGGCATGGGAAGACCGAGGCCGAGGCGGAAGATCGCCCAGGCGGAGACCGCCAGGAAGGCGGCGAGGGCTATCGTGGTCAGCGGCCGCGCGGTCCTGTCGCCAAGCGACGCGAGGAGCACGGCGAGCGCGACGGCCGGGATGAAGCCGAGCCAGCGCAGCCCCAGCCCGAACGCGACGATCGCCGCCGCGCACGCGACGAGCGGGCGCCAGGCGATGGTCTCCTCGCTCGCCTCCGCCGGACCGGCCTGGAAGAGCGACACCAGGGACAGCCCGATGAGGACGATGCCGAGCACGAGCGGCAGATATCCCGGGCCCATGCGCTGGGCCGTGCCCAAGTTCATCCCGAAGGCGCCGGCGACGAAGAACAGTCCAACGGCGCAGAAGACGAGCCCGCCGATCAGGTCCCGCCTCCGCCTCGATTCGATCATTGCATTCCGCCCGCTCGGTTCAGGTCAGTTCAAGCATCTCGGGCCCGCGCGTCGACCGCCCGGGCCCGCGCGGGGAGGCTCAGGGCGCGGGGCCGCGGCCAA
>JAEZEK010000444.1 GCA_023417735.1 Pseudomonadota bacterium
GAGCCGGCCCTGCGCGGAGGCGCTGAGGCCCGGCGTCGTGAGATCGGCGCGCGCGACGTCGAGGCCGCCGCCCTCGCGGAGCAGCGCGTCGAGGTCGAGGCGGCTCTCGCCCTCGAGCAGCGAACCGTACTCGGCCGGGGCGAAGGTGCCGAGCCGGCCGGTCACGTCCGCAACGAGTCGGTGCCCGCCGTCGGCGGCCGCGACCCGGATGTCCCCGCCGAGGATGGGGCTGCCGTCGGTTTCGAGCGACAGCCGGCCGCTCCAGTCGCTGAGCGGTCCCTCCCCGTCGAGCGAGAGCCCGATCGCCGGCCTGCCCGGCAGGTTGAGAAGGGTGGCGACGATGCCGCCCCGCGGCTCGGCGAGGTCGAGCTCCGCGGTGAGCTCGTTCGCGTTCGGGTCGAGCCGCAGGTCCGCGGTGAGCATGCCGCCCGGCGAATCGTTGCGGGTGACGGCGAGCGAGGCCGCGATCACGTTCGAGTCGATGTTGGCCGAGCCCTGCGCCGAGAGCACGGCCGGCGTGCCGATCACGGGCTCGGAGACGACGACGTCCGGCAGCGACAGCGCATCGACGCGCACGGAAACGGGCAGCGAGAACTCGCCGCCTTCCGCCGCCGCGGTCTCGCCCGGCGCCGGCCGGCGCAGGAGCCTGACGGTCTCCGCCTCGAGCCGGTCGATGTCGACGATGCGCCGGAAGAGCGCCAGCCGGTTCCAGGTGACGGTGACGTTCTCGATCTCGATCCAGGAGCCCTGCGGATCGGAGAACGTCACCTCGGCGATCCGGACGGTCGAGGACAGCACGCCGTCGATGCCGCGGATGCGCACCTGCCGCTCGGGCGTCGACAGCGAGCTCTCGAGGAAGCGCTCGAGCCGGGTCGTCTCCTCCTCCTCGGTCCCTTGCGCGAGCGCGACGGTGGCGGCGATCCCGCCGGCGGCGGCAAGGGCGAGGGTGGCGGGGAGAAGTCTGCTGGTCATGTCAGAACGCCTGCCCGAGGCCGAGATAGATCGCGAAGGCCGGATCGTCCTTGCCGCGGTTCAATCCGCGCGCGACGTCGAGGCGGATCGGCCCGATGGAGGTGTGGTAGCGCAGGCCGAGGCCTGCCCCGATCACGGTCTGCTCGCCGAAATCCGGAATCGGATCCTGGTAGGCGGCGCCGGCATCGACGAAGGGCACGATGCCGATCGTCTCGGTGATGCGGGCCCGCAGCTCGAGCGAAGCCTCCCAGTAGGAGAGCCCGCCGGTCACCTCGTTGCCGAGCTTCGGCCCGACATTGCGATAGGCGTAGCCGCGGATCGAGCCGCCGCCGCCGAGGAAGAACCGGCGGTCGGCCGGGACCTCGCGGATGTCGGCGCCCGGAATGGAGCCGAGCCCGACCCGGCCGGCGAGAATGAAGCGGTCGTCCTCGTCGAGCGACAGGTAGGAGGCCGCGGTCGCGTTCAGCACGACTGCCGTGGCGTCGTTCCTGAGGTCGTGGAACGGCTCGACCGCGAAGCGCGCATGGACGCCCTCGGTCGGGTTCAGCTTGTCGTCACGGCTGTCCCAGGTCAGATGGGACGGCAGGCTGACGAGCAGGTAGTTGTTGATGCCGAAGGCGTCCTCGATCCGCGACCGCTCGACGAGCAGGCCCGTCTCCGCGGACAGCACATCGCTGAAGCGGTGCGACAGGGCGACCCGGCCGCTCACGCTGCGGCGTTCGTAGGGATCGACATTGTCCTGCTGCGCGAGCGCAGCGAGCGTGACGTCGGTGTCGGGCGTGAAGACGCCCGGCTTCACGAAGGTGGCGCCGACGCGGTAGGTGAGCTCGTCGAAATCGCGGCTGCCGATCCGGCCGACCTGCGCGTCGAGGCGCAGCCGCTCCGCGCGGCCGAACAGGTTCCGGTGCATCCAGTAGGCTTCCACGGCGGTGCCGTCGACCGTGGAGTAGGACGCGCCGCCGCCGATCACCCGCAGCTTGCGCTCCGCCAGCGCGAACGTCACCGGCAGCCTGCCCATGGCGTCGAGGAACTCGCCCTCCCAGATCGACACGCTGGAGAAGACCTGCAGGCGAAGGAGCCGGTCGCGCGCGTCCTGGAGCGTGTCCGGGTCGTATTCCTCGCCGGGCGTGAGACCGGTCTGCCGGACCACGAATTCCGGGTTCATGCGCTCGGTGCCGGTGACCGAGACGGTGCCGATCGGAGCCTCGGGACCGGGCCGGGCGACGATGGTCACGTCGACGGTCTTGGTGGCGTGGTCGGCGACGACCTCGCGGCTCTCGATCGCGGCCTTCGGGTGGCCGCGCTGCCGCCAGACGGTGACGATACGCTGCTCGGCGGCGATGATCCGGCCGGACCGCGCCGGGGCCCCCGGCACGCGCTCGAGATCGGCGAGGTCGAGATTCGCCTCCTCCTCGTTCGGGTCGAACGTCTCCGGCGCACCCTGGATGCGGACCTGCCCGAAGGTGAAGAGCGGGCCGGGGTCGACGCTGACCGTCACGTCCACGGGGTCCGGCAGCGGCTCGTCGAGCGCGATCGCCTCCGGGGCCCTGCCGCCGATCGTTATGCGGATCACGCCGCCATAGCGGGCCTCGCGGTAGAGTGCGGCGAGGATCCGGGCATAGTCGCCGCGCGCCCTCGCCAGGAGGCCCGGCGTGCCCGGCGGCGCCCGGTCGCGCTCGGCGTAGAGGTTCGAGGCCGCCTGAAGTGAATTCCTGAGCGCCTCGTCGGTGACCTGGAAGTCGAGCGTGTAGGGCTGCGCGTCCGGTACGGGCTCCGGCGCCTCCCGCCCGAAGAGCCGGCTGAAGAAGCCCTGGGCGGACGCCGAGCCCGGCGCGAGCGCCAGCCCCAGGCCGAGCGCCGCAAGCGCGACGAGGCCCGCGCGCATGCCCGCCGCGCCGTTCCTGCGAGAGCCGCGGAATGGGGAACGGCTGCCGGCCGATCGGCGAGATGGGGTACGCTTCACTTCCCCGCCTGCCTTCGACGCCGATTGGCCGGCCGGCCGCCCGGGCAGCCGGCGCCGAGTATCTGATCGGGAAGCTTAACGGCTTCCTAGCGTCCGACCAACCGGTGGCCCCGTACGGTGGACGACCGGAGCGGAGGCTGTGCCCTTTCTGCACGTGCTTCGCCGGCTGTCGAAGTCACTCCCCCGCATAGAGATCGCGATACGAGTCCCGAAGCGTGTTCTTCTGGATCTTGCCCATCGCGTTCCGCGGCAACGCATCCACGATCAGCACGCGCTTCGGCACCTTGAACTTGGCGAGGACGGCGCCGAGCTGCGTCTGGATCGCCTTCTCGTCGAGGGCGGCGCCGGGCCGTGCCGCGACCACGCCGGTCACGCCCTCGCCGAAATCGCGGTGCGGCACGCCGATCACCGCCGATTCCGCGACGCCGGGGACGGCATCGAGCGCGGCCTCGACCTCGGCCGGATAGACGTTGAAGCCACCGGAAATGATGAGGTCCTTCGCCCGGCCGACGATCGTCACGTAGCCGTCGGGATCAACGAGCGCGAGATCGCCGGTGACGAAGAAGCCGTCGTCACGGAACTCCTCCTTCGTCTTCTCGGGGTTGCGCCAATAGCCCTTGAACACGTTCGGGCCGCGCACCTCGATCACGCCGACCGAGCCCTGCGGCAGCACCGCGCCGGTGTCCGGATCGGCGATGCGGAGCTCGACACCCGGCAGCGGAAACCCGACCGTGCCCGGCCGGCGCTCGCCGTCATAGGGGTTGGAGGTATTCATCCCCGTCTCGGTCATGCCGTAGCGCTCGAGGATCGCATGGCCGGTCCGCTCGAAGAACTCCTTGTGCACCTCGGCCGAGAGCGGCGCGGAGCCGGAGATGAAGAGCCGCATGTGGCGGACGAGGTCGCGGTCGAACTCGGCGCGCGACAGGAGCCGCGAGTAGAAGGTCGGCACGCCCATCATGGCGGTGGCCCGCGGCAGCAGCGCGACGACCTTTTCGAGATCGAAGCGCGGCAGGTAGATCATCGAGCCGCCGGCCAGCAGCAGCGTGTTGCTGGCGACGAAGAGGCCGTGCGTGTGGAAGATCGGAAGGGCGTGCAGGAGCACGTCGCCGGCGCCGAAGCGCCACGTCTCCACCAGCGCCTCCGCGTTCGAGAAGAGGTTCTCGTGCGTGAGCATCGCGCCCTTGGAGCGGCCGGTGGTGCCGGACGTGTAGAGGATCGCGGCGAGCTCGTCGCGCGAGGCCTCGACATCGGCAAACTCCGCCGGCGCGGCATCGACCGCGTCGGAGAGCGTCCCGCCGCCGTCCGGCCCGAGGGTCACGACCCGGGCGACGCCGGCGCCCTCGGCGATGGGGGCGAGCGCCGCCAGCCTGCCCGGGTCGCAGACGAAGACGGTGGGCTCGGCGTCGCGCAGGAAGTAGTCGATCTCCGCGGGCGTATAGGCCGTGTTGAGCGGCAGGTAGACCGCCCCGGCGCGCACGGCGCCGAAATAGGCGAAGAGCGCCTCGACCGATTTCTCGGTCTGGACGGCGACGCGGTCGCCCTTTCCGACCCCCATCGCCCGGAAGGCGTTCGCTGCGCGCCCCGTGGCGGCGAGCATCTCGCCGTAACCGATCTCCCTGCCGTCGGCCGTGACGATGAAGGTCTTCTCGGGATCCGGGATGTTCCGGGTGAGGCGGGTGAAGAGATTGTCGCTCATGCCGTGACTATCTGCGCTTCCATCGGGTTCCTGCTGCGCGCGAGGCGCATGACGGGCGGGGACGCGGCCACCGTGCCGCTGTTCGCGTAGGCTTCGTGATTACGCTCGATGTCCTCGAGCTTGTAGAGGTAATTGACCAGGAAGCCGTGGGCGCGGCGCAGGCCCTCGCGGCCGCGGTCGCCCATGAAGTTGATGCGCTCGAGCCGGGCG
>JAEZEK010000495.1 GCA_023417735.1 Pseudomonadota bacterium
AGCATGACGCGGTCGTAGCCGGTGAGCCTGCGGAACTCGACCGCGGCGGCTTCGCAGAGCGTGGCGATGGACGGCGCGCGCTCGAAGGCCGCTGCCGCGCGCTCCAGCCGCTCCAGCAGCTGCGCCGGATGGGGCCGGTCTGCCGGAGAGGGCTCGATCTCGATGAGGAGACGGCCGCCGCTCGCGTGCGCCGTGACGTGCCAGGCGGCGCCGGAAGCGCCGTCGCTCTCGCCGAGGAGCCGAGACCCGTCACCGGAAGCCGCGAACGCGCGCGCGCCTTCCGCGATCGCCTGGCCGAGCAGCCGCTCGATGGGCGCGCCGTGCCAGTCCGTGCAGCCGAGCCTGCCCTCGACGTCTCCGGCGGCATGGGTGACCGTCAGATCGCCCGCGTTCGCCACGAGCAGCACGCCGTGCGGCTGGATCGCGCCAGGAACGTGGATCGGCTCGCGATCGCAGGCGGAGAGATCGAGACCCTGAACCAGCTCGTTCACGCAGCCAGCGCCTCGTCGCAGAGGCAATAGCGGGCATGTGCGAAACCCTTCAGCCCGCCCGCGACCGCAGCCTCGATCAGCGCTGCGTCGCCGAACGTCTCGCGGTCCAGCACCGCAAGAAAGTGCCGCCACATCTCTCCGGTGGCGGGGCCGTAGGGGTCGAGGAAGGCGAGCATGCCGACGTCGTGGCCGCCTCCAACGAGCGCCTTCAGAATCATGCGCCCCCCGAGCGACGAACCCTCGAGCACATAAAGGAAGCCGAGCGCCTCGGCCCGGCTGCCGATCGCCGGCAAGGCAGGGCAAGGCTCGGCCGGCGAGCCGATGCCGATTTGCCCGAGCGCCGCCTCCAGAAGCCCCGCCCGCCGCCGCAGGCGGAAATCCAGCCCAGGGACGTCCGAGACGAGCGGGGCGAGGGCGCACTCCGCCGGTACGTGCAGACGGTGATAGCGGGCAATCATCGTCCGCCGCCCAGCCGGCGTTGCTAAGCGCTGCACGATCCGGAGGTCATCCTCCAGGCGCAGATGGTCGTGCCGGGTGGCGGCACGCAGCCGCTCGATGGCCCGCACGGGCGTCGGTGATGACATGGGGACCTGCCTGCGCATTCTCCGCCGATCCTCACGATTTCCGGCGCGGGAGCAAGTTGCCGCCGCGATCCCGCGTGTGCGGGCCGTCAGCGATCTCGTCCAGGGCGCCGTCAGCTGCGGCCCGTAGCCCTGTCCAGCTGCTCCGCCGTCTCCGCCGCTCCCATGATGCGCGCCAGGTC
Organism: Pseudomonadota bacterium; assembly: GCA_023417735.1. GTDB lineage: Bacteria > Pseudomonadota > Alphaproteobacteria > Rhizobiales > Afifellaceae > Propylenella. Next base: position 1,255 of record JAEZEK010000495.1, read on the forward strand.
GGCCGCCGAGCGTCTCTCCGCGTCACGGGTGCCGGCCGCCGCGCCGGCGCGCAGCAGGAGATCGACGATCGCGATGCGGTTGAACATGGCGGCCGTCATGAGCGCGGTGCGGCCGCCGGGGCTCGCGCCGTTCACGTCGGCGCCGAGCGCGAGGAGCAGGGCGACCATTTCGGCATCGCCCTGATAGGCCGCCGCAGCGAGCGGCGTCTGGCCGCGATCGTTCGCCCGCTCGGGGTCGGCGCCGCTTTCCATGAGCAGGCGGGCCATGGCGTGGTGGCCGTGATACGCCGCCAGCATCAGGAGCGTGTCGCCCTTGTCGTTGGTCAGGTCGGGCGGGAGACCGTCGCGGAGCAGGGGCGCCACGGCTTCCGCGTCGCCGGTCCGCGCCGCCTGGAAGACGCGCTGCGCGAAGGCGAGCGTCTCGTCGTCGAGTCTGGGCGCGGAGGAATTCGGGTCGGACGGCATGGGACGGGCTTTCGTGCGCGTCATGGGACTTCGGCAATCCTGCGGCGCCGGTCAAGCCGCCAGGCCGATTTCCGACGCGCGTCCGCTTGACGGCGCCCCTGCCGCCGTCGGATCGTCATACGGGATGCCGCGCCGGAGAGTGCGGACCCGGGAGGGAACCGATGAACGTCCACGCCGAGAAGCCTGCCGTCGTCTCCAGGGAGAATCCCTTCACCGTCGAGCCCGCGGGCTTCTATCGGCGCTGGCTGTCGATGTTCGAGGATCTCGAGGAGCTTCGCTCGATCGTCGCCCGGCTCGAGGCGACCACCGAGGAACATTGGGTGCCGCTCTGGCGCGAGGCTGGGGCCCGGCACGAAGACGCCGGCGACCGGCTGGAGATCGCCGGCGACCATGCCGGCGCGCGGAAAGAATACCTCGAGGCCAAGACCTACTACGCGATCGCGCGCTTTCCCGGCGAGATCAGCCCGCTCAAGGCCGAAGTGAGCGCCGACTGCGCGCGCGCGTACCGGAAGGCCTGCCTGCATCTCGATCCGCCGCTCGAGGTCGTCGAGGTCGAATGCGAAGGAAGGTCGATCCGCGCGCACTTCCGCTCGCCCCGCTCAGACCGGCCGGTCCCGGCCGTGCTCATCATGTGCGGCTCGGACGTCTTCAAGGAGGACCGCGGCTGGGCGGCGGAGATGGCGCTCGAGAACGGGCTCGCCTCGCTCGTCATGGACGCCCCCGGCACGGGCGAGAACCCGTTTCCCTGGGAGCCGGAATCGGTGAAGGCGTGGATGGCGGCGATCGATTTCCTGGCCGCGCGCAAGGAGGTGGATGCGGGGCGGATCGGCGCTTTCGGCATCAGCCGCGGCGGCTATTCGGTCATGCAGCTCGCCGGGACCTATCCGGAGATGGTGCGCGCCGTGGTGGCGGTCGCCGGCCATCCGTTCGGCTACCGCCTCACGGAGGAGGAGATCGCCGAGGTCGTCGAGGCGCGCAACAGGCGGCGGGACTTCGTGTTCGGGCCGGCCGGCGGCCCGCCGTTCTTCCCGGAATGGTCGGCGGAGGCGGAGGAGGCGCTCATGCGGAAATGGTCGCTCGCCGACCTCGGCATCCTCGACAGGATCACGCAGCCGCTCCTGATGATCAACGGCAAGCACGACCACCTCGCACCGATCGGCAACATCTACTTCATGCTCGAGCACGGTCCCGTGACCGGGCGCGAGGCGCGCGTCTATCCCGACGGCGGGCACTGCGCCTTCAAGTATTACCGGGAATGGGCGCCGGCCTCGTTCCGCTGGCTGCAGGAGAAGCTCTCGGGCACCCGCTGAGGAGGCCGCCGCCGCGACCGAGGGTTCCTTAGCCGTCGCTGTGACCTGCATCAAAGCCCGCCTGCCGCGGGTGTGCATGGATGCGTCCGTACTCGCATCGGGCGCGCCATGCTTCCCTTCACCCGCGACGAATTCCTTGCCGTCTTCGCGGCGTTCAACGACGTGTTCTGGCCGGCGGAGATCGTCGCCTACGCGCTCGCGCCGCTCCTGGTCGCGCTGATGCTCTGGCCGAGCGCGGCCCGCAGCCGCGTGCTCCTCGCTCTCCTCGCGGCCGCGTGGATCTTCACGGGCATCGCCTTCTTCGGCTTCTTCTTCGCTGCGACCAACCCGGCCGCATACCTGTTCGCCGCTTTGTTCGTCGTCCAGGGCGTTGTGATGCTCGCCTGCGCGTGGCGGCGGGGCGGCGCTCCGCTCTTTGCGCCCCGCATGGGCCTGTCCGGCGTGCTCGGCGCGAGCCTCCTCGCCTATGCGGGCTTCCTCTACCCCCTTCTCGGGCGGGTGCTCGGCCCCGGCTATCCCGCGGTGCCGGCCTTCGGGATCACGCCGTGCCCGCTCGTCCTCTTCACGCTGGGGCTCTTTCTCCTGACGGCTTCGCGGGTGCCCGCGGCGCTGCTCGTCGTGCCGTTGCTGTGGACGATCGTGGGCGGCTCCGCGGCCCTCCTGCTCACGATGCCGCAGGACTGGGTCCTGCTTCTTTCGGGTGCGGCCGCGGCCGCCGTGCTCTGGACCCGCGACCGGCGCGAGGCGGCCGCCCCGGCCTGAGGCCCATTCCGCCGGCCGTCACGTGCGAGCGGCGCCAGCCGGGCCCCGAGCGCCCGCCTTGATCAATCGCAAGGCCGGCCGCCGGCTTTTTCCGATACTCGGCTCATCCGGCCGGTGGCAAAGCCCCCCTTCGCCCCGCCCGCCGGCGCCCCCCCCCCCCCCCCGGCGCCCCCCCCCCCGG
>JAEZEK010000498.1 GCA_023417735.1 Pseudomonadota bacterium
GTCGGGTAGTTGATCGGCTGGATGTAGATGCCGTGGCAATCGAGCAGGTGGTCGCTCGCCGCCTTGCAGGATTCCGGATCGCCGACGAGCACCGGCACGATGTGCGTCTCGGACGGCATGACCGGCAGGCCGGCGTCGATCATGCGCTCCTTGGTCCGCTGCGCCTGTCGCTGCTGCGCGGCGCGCTCGACGCCGGAGCGCTTGAGGTGGCGGATCGAAGCGCAGGCCGCGGCTGCGAGCCCGGGCGGCAGCGCGGTCGTGAAGATGAAGCCCGGCGCATAGGAGCGCACCGCGTCGACCACCGCATTGGTGCCGGTGATGTAGCCGCCGAGCACGCCGAAGGCCTTGGCGAGCGTGCCCTCGATGACGTCGATGCGGTCCATCAGGCCGTCGCGCTCGGCGCTGCCGGCGCCGCGGGGGCCGTACATGCCGACGGCATGGACCTCGTCGATATAGGTCATGGCGCCGTAGCGCTCGGCGAGATCGACGATCTGCCCGATCGGCGCGACGTCGCCATCCATCGAGTAGACGGATTCGAACACGATCAGCTTGGCCCGCTCGCGGCCGGCTGCCTTCAGGAGGTCCTCGAGGTGCTCGACGTCGTTGTGCCGCCAGATCTGCTTCTGGCTGCCGGAGCGGCGCACGCCCTCGATCATCGAGGCGTGGTTGAGCTGGTCGGAGAGGATGAGGCAGTCGGGCAGGAGGCGCGAGATGGTCGAGATCGACGCCTCGTTCGACACGAAGCCGGAGGTGAAGACCAGCGCGCCCTGCTTGCCGTGGAGATCGGCGAGTTCGCGCTCGAGCTCGACGAGCGGATGGTTGGTGCCCGAGATGTTGCGCGTGCCGCCGGCGCCGGCGCCCATGCGGCCGGCCGCCTCCTGCATCGCCGCCACCACCTTCGGGTGCTGGCCCATGCCGAGATAGTCGTTGGAGCACCAGATGACGATGTCGCGCTCGGCGCCTTCGCTCCGGTGCACGGCCCGCGGGAACGACCCGACGCGCCGCTCGAGTTCCGCGAACACCCGGTAGCGCCGTTCGGCCCGGAGCGCGTCGACCGCGCTCTGGAAGTGGCCCTGATAATCGAACATCCGATCGCTCCAGCCCGTCGGAACACATTACTAAACCGGAATGCATGCCGATTGCCAGCGGCACCTTGCCGCTGCACGCCGACGGCGGCCGCTCCACCCCCCGGGCGGGGCCGGCGCGAACCGCAAACCCGGCCGTTAATCCTAACGCTTCACGACGTTCCGGCAAAGGACGTGCCGCAGCGCGGGAGATGCGCCATCTCTCGTTGCATCCAGTTTTAATCGAATGAGGGCGGCGTGAAGCCGCCCGCAGCGACGGAGGTGGTCATGCGCAGCCTGCTCGCACGGGCGCGGCGCCCCGGTTTCCTGCGGAGCGAGACCGGCAATGTCGGCATCCTGTTCGCGGCCGCCGCGGTGCCGATGATCGCTCTTCTCGGCGGCGCCGTCGACGTCGCCCGCTACACCCGTCACAAGGCGGAACTGGCCAACGCGCTCGACGCCGCCGCCATCGCGCTCGCGCGCCAGCCGGCAATGACCGACGCCGCCGCGAGCGCCTTCGTGACGCGCTACGTCGTGGGGCTGATCGGCGAACCCGACCGGATGCTCCACGTCGCCGGGTTCGAGGCGCGCCGGACGGATTCCGGCTACCTCGTCGAGGCGCGCGGCACGATGCGCGCCGCCTTCCTGCCGGTGATCGGGATCGACGGCATGCCGCTCGACCTCGCGACAGAGGTCGCCGCCTCGGCCGGCAGGTACGAGATCGCGCTCGCGCTTGACAACACCGGCTCGATGGCCCAGAACGGCAAGATCGCCGCGCTCCGCCAAGCCGCCGCAGAGCTCGTCGACACGCTCTATTCGGAGCCCGGCGCCAAGGACCGCGTGAAGGTCGCGCTGGTGCCGTTCGTCACTGCCGTGAACGTCAAGGGCGAGGCGTTCGACTGGTCGTGGATCGAGCGCGCCGGCGACAGCGCCACCTACGGCTTCAACTTCGAGGGCGGCAAGGCCGTCGACCGGATCGACCTCTTCGCCAGGATGGGCGCCGCATGGCGCGGGTGCGTTGAGGCGCGGGCCGGCGGCCTCGACGAGACGGACGATCCCCCGGCGGGCGCCGCGACGCGCTGGGTGCCCTATCTCTGGCCGGACGAGCCGGACCAGAACCGGTACGGCAACAACTATCTCGCCGATGCCACGTCAGGCGACGACTGGACGCGCCTGCGGAACGTCGCGAAGTACTCCGCCAAGGCCAGGCTCGACGACCCCCTCGCAGGCGGCCCGAACAAGGCCTGCCCGCGCCCGATCGTGGAGCTCACCGACGACGTCGCCCGGATGAAGAGCGAGATCGGAAGGATGCAGCCGCATCCGGCGTCGGGCACCAACATCGCCCAAGGGCTCGTCTGGGGCTGGCGGGTGCTCTCGCCCGGGGCGCCGTTCACCGAGGGCGCACCCTATTCGGACAGGGAGACGACGAAGGTGCTCGTCCTCCTCAGCGACGGGCGCAACGAGGTCGTCGACCATCACGCCGCAACGGTGAAGTCGGACTACACGTCCTACGGCTATCTCGCCCAGAAACGGCTCGGCGCCGATACGCGCTCCGGCGCGGAGATCGCAACCGACCGGAAGGTCGCCCGCATCTGCGAAAGCGTGAAGGGCAAGAACATCCGCGTCTACACGATCCTCTTCCAGGTCAACGCGGCGAGCATCCAGGACGTGTTCCGCGACTGCGCCTCGAGGGGCGAGGACGGGCAGCCGCTCTATTACTACGCCCCCGGCGCGGCGACGCTGCAGACGGCGTTCCGGGACATCGGCGAGGACCTGACGAGCCTGCGGATCGCGCGGTGATGACGGGCCTCGGCTAGCCGCGAGCCTGGGGCGCCGGCAGCAGCACGGCAACCGCCGCGGCAAGCCAGCCGAGGATCATCAGCGTCCCGCCCCAGGGCGCCGGGCTCGGCGAGAAGCGCAAGTCGAGGAGCGCGCCGAGCGCCAGCGTTCCGGCGAAGACGACGACGCCGAGGAGGAGCACGGCCTGCGCGAGGCGGATCGCACCCGCGCGGCCGGGCAGCGCCCCCAGCGCGAGGATCGCGGCGGCATGGACGAGCAGGAACTGCGAGGCGATCGCCAGGTTGCCGTCGCCGGTCAGGTGCGAGGCGGCTGCGCCGAAGGCGA
>JAEZEK010000499.1 GCA_023417735.1 Pseudomonadota bacterium
CGTTGGTGCAGCCTCAGGCGAAGCCGTAGAGCCGCGCGGGATTGTCCACGAGGATGCGGCGGCGAACCTCCGCGTCGGGGACCCAGTCGGCGAGCAGGTTGAGGAGCGCGCCGTCGTTCGGCATCTCCCGCCAATGGAGCACGTGGGGCCAGTCGGAGCCCCAGATGACGCGTTCCGGCGCGGCGTCCACGACGGCGCGCGCGAACGGCGCGACGTCGCCATAGGGCAGCCGTTCCTCCGCGGAAATCCGGTAGGGGCCGGTGAGCTTCACCCAGAAGTAGCCGTCGCGGAGCATGCCCAGGAAGCGTTGGTAGCCCGGGTGGTCGGGACCCGCTCGGGTCGGCGTGTAGCCGATATGGCCGACCGAGACCGGCACCGGCATCGCCTTGACGAGATCCTCGAGCTCCGGCGCCTGCTCGACATGGACGAGCAGTTCCACGTGCCAGCCGAGATCCTTGATCCGCTCCGCCATCACGACGAGTTCGGAGAGCGAGGCGAACGGCATGCCGCCCGGATCGACCAGGTTGACCCTGATGCCGCGGGCGCCCTGCCGGTGCATCGCTTCGAGCTCGCTCTGCAGCACGCCCTCGCCGACGGAGACGACGGCCCTCAGCCGGTCGGGGTGCTGAGCGGCGGCGTCGAGAATGCCGCGATTGTCGGTGCCGTGCGCGCTCGCCTGGACGAGGACGAGCCGCTCGATGCCGAGCGCGCCGTGCAGCGCGAGGAGATCGGCGAGCGGCGTCGCCGCCGGCGTGTAGCCGCGGTTCGCCTGCAGCGGATAGCGCTCGAACGGCTCGAAGATGTGGGCGTGGCAGTCGCAGGCCCCGGCCGGGACCGCGAAAGCAAGGACGGCCGGCTCCGGGTCGGGACGCGGGCAGACCGGCAGTGTGTCCGACATAATGTCTCCTGCACTTGGGGCCGGCTTTCCGCACCGCCACCGCAATCGCTTGCTATCATCGCGCGCGAATCCGAGCAACGCAGTTGACACCAAGCTCAAGGAAGGCAATGCGTTAAGATGGGGCAGAAAAGTTCAAAAAGGGAGGAAACAGTGAATACCACATTCAAGTCGTCCGCGCGGGCATTGCTCGCGGCGGTAGGTATCGTCTCCGTATCCTCGCTCGGGGCGATTGCGCAGGAAGCGCGCGCTCCGAACGGGCCGATCGAAATTACAGTCCCGTCCAGCGCAGGAAGCACGCCCGACGTGCTGATGCGCCGCGCGGCCAAGATCTGGAACGAGGAGAAGATCATCGAGCAGCCGGTCGTGGTGGTGAACCGGCCCGGCGGCGCCTGGATGGTGGGCATGAACTATGTTCTCGAGCGCCCCGGCGACGAGAACAACGTGCTCGCCTTCGCGGAACCGACGATCTCGACGCCGATCGCCCAGGGCCTCGAGCCGGTCTACGACAAGCTCACGACGCTCGGCATCTTCGTCCAGACGCAGCTCGTGGTGGTGGCGCAGCCCGATCACCCGGCCAACAGCCTCGCCGAGCTGGTGGCGATCGCCAAGGAGAAGCCGCGCGAGGTGAAGGTCTCGGGAGCGAACGCCGCCTCGACCGACGCCCAGGTGATGGCCCTCATCGAGAAGGCCGCCGACGTCGACCTGACCTACATCCCGCATGACGGCGGCGGCGCGGCGACGGCCACCTTCCTCGGCGGCAACACCGACCTCATCACCCTCACCATCGACGAGGCCCTGCCGCTCATCGAGTCCGACAAGGGCAAGGCGCTGGCGATCCTCAACGAGGAGCGGCGGCCGGAAGACAAGCTGAAGGACATTCCGACGGCCAGGGAGCAGGGCATCGACGTGGTATGGGGCCAGGTCTTCGGGCTCTCGGGCGCGCCGCAGCTCGATCCGGCGGTCGTGAAGTGGTGGGACGAGAAGATCGCCGCGCTCGTGGAATCCGACGCCTGGAAGGCCGCGCTCGCCGACAACTTCCTGGGCGGCAAGTCCTATCCGAGTGCGGAGGCGACCGCCTTCGTCGCCGAGATGCACAAGGGCCGCTCGGAGATCCTGCGGGCGATCGGCGTCGCGAAGAACTGACGTCGAGGGGGCGGCCGGCATGAAGCGGCTCGACTATGCGGTGGCGGCGGCGATGCTGCTGCTGGCCGCCCTGGTGCTCTACGGCACCCGCGGCCTCCCCGTCTGGGACGAGTACGCGCCCGGCTCTCGGCTGATGCCGGTGCTGGTCGCGGGGGCGAGCGTGCTGCTCGCCCTCATGCTCGTCGTCGCCACCTGGCGGCAGGTCGACGACCAGGCGGTCGACTGGCCCGACCGGGGCGGAGCTGCGCGCGTCATCGCGACCATGGCCGGCCTCGCGGCCATCATCGTCCTCACGCCCTGGCTCGGCCTGATACCGGCCGCAGCCTTGTTCGTGCTCTTCCAGCTCGTCGCGATCCTGCGGCATCGGCTCGTGCCGAGCGTCCTGACGACGCTCGTCGTCGGCCTGCTGCTCCACTCCGTCTTCACGCTCTGGCTCGACCTTCGCCTGCCGAAGGGCGTGGTCGGCTTCTAGCCCCCGGAACCGCATCGCATGGAAGTGCTGCACCTTCTCGCGCAGGGTTTCGCCGCAACGCTCACGCTGGAAGGCTTCACGGCCATCGCCATCGGCGTGGTCATCGGCCAGGTGATCGGCGCCCTGCCCGGCATCGGCCCCGCCGCCGGCATGGCGCTGCTCCTGCCGGTCACCTTCGGGATGGACCCGATCCCGGCCGTGATGATGCTGATGGGCATCCTCTACGGCAGCATGTACGGCGGCACGCTGACCTCGGTGCTCATCAACGTCCCGGGCGAATCCTCCTCGATCATGACCGCCGTCGACGGCTATCAGCTCGCCCGCCAGGGCAAGGCCGGCAAGGCGCTCTCGATCGCGGCGATCGGCTCGTTTATCGCCGGGATCGCCGGCACCGTCGCGCTCGCCTTCGCCGCCGCCGCGCTGAGCGCGATCGCGCTTCGGTTCAACGCGCCCGAATTCTTCCTGCTCGCCCTGCTCGGCATCTCGGCGACCGCGAGCCTCGGCTCCGGCTCCCCCATCAAGGCGCTCATCATGGGTGTCTTCGGGATCGCGCTGGCGCTGGTCGGCACCGACCCCCTGCTCGGCTCGGCGCGCCTCACCTTCGGCCACACCAGCCTGCTGGAGGGCTTCGATTTCCTCCCGGTCGCGATCGGCGTGTTCGGCATCGCCGAGGTGCTCGTCTCCATCGAGCGCAGTGTGCACGCCACCCCGACGATGACCCGCCTCCGCGACATGTGGATCACGGGACGCGAATGGGCGGAGTGCCGGATGGCGATCCTGCGCGGCAGCCTGATCGGCTTCTTCGTCGGGATGACGCCCGGCGCAGGCGCGACCATCTCCTCCTTCCTCGCCTATGTCGCGGAACGGCGCTTCAGCAAGGAGCCGGATCGGTTCGGCAAGGGTGCGCTCGACGCGGTCGCGGCGACCGAATCGGCGAACAACAGCTCGGTCACGGGTGCGCTCGCCCCGATGCTGGCGCTCGGCATCCCGGGTTCGTCCGGCACCGCCGTCCTGCTCGCCGCCCTCACCCTTCAGGGCATCCGCCCGGGGCCGATGCTGATGCAGCAGGAGCCGCTCCTCGTCTGGAGCCTGATCGCCAGCATGTTCATCGGCAACCTGATCCTGCTCGTCCTGAACCTGCCGCTCGCGCCGCTCTTCGCCGCGCTGCTGCGCGTTCCTTACGCCTATCTCGCGCCCGGCATCCTCGCGATCTCGATGGTGGGCGCCTACTCGGCCACGATGGGCTTCTACTCGGCGATCCTGGCGCTGGTGTTCGGGGTCATCGGCTACGTCATGATCAAGGCCGACCTGCCGCGCGCGCCGCTCGTGCTCGCCGTCGTGCTTGCGCCGCTCATGGAGACCTCGCTCCGGCAGTCGCTCATGCTGTCGCTCGGCGACCCGATGATCTTCCTGCAGCGGCCGGTCTCCGCCGGCCTCGTCGTCGTCGTCGTGTTCGCACTGCTCTGGCCGATCATCGCGGCCGTCCTGCGCCGGCGGCGCAGCCTGAAGGCGGCGATGCCGTGACCGGCGCGACCGCCGCCGCTCCGGCCCGACCGCCCGGCCATTCCATTCCACCAGCAATCGGAGACATCATGCCTGTCGAACGCGGACCCTGGATCGATACCTTTCCCGGCAACTTCCTGTGGTCGAACGCCACCCTCATCATGAAGGGCATGGCGCCGTACGGCGTCGTGTCGCTCGAGGAGATGGACCGCGCCTGCGAGCGGCTGCGGCCGCGCCAGGGCGACCAGACCGCATGGTGGGAGGAATGGGGCGCGCTCGCCCGCGACGTCGAGGCGCTCGCCGAAAGGGCCGTCGCCGAAGGCAACAGCAGGACCGCCGGCAACTATTACTACCGCGCCGCGCATTACCACTACAACGCCGAGCGCTTCGTGCCGCCCGGCGACGAGAAGCGCGAGATGAGCCGGACCGCCTACCGCTGCTACCACGAGGGCATCAGGCGGCGCTATCCGGAGATCGAGTTCGTGGAGGTGCCCTACGAGGGCACCACCCTGCCCGCCCTGTTCCTGAAGGCCGAGCGCGCCGACGGCCCGGCGCCGACGGTCGTGATCGTGAACGGCATGGACAATTCCAAGGAGATGAGCATCATCTTCGCCGGCCTCGAATTCGCCAGGCGCGGCTTCAACACGCTCGCGCTCGACGGCCCCGGCCAGGGCGAGACGCTGCGCCTGCGCGGCATCCACAGCCGCTACGATTACGAGGCGCCGGGCGCTGCCGCCTACGATTACCTCTCCGGGCGGCCGGAGGTCGACCCGGCGCGCATCGCCATCATGGGCTACAGCTTCGGCGGCTACTATTCGTCCCGGATCGCCGCCTTCGAGCCGCGCTACGCGGCCTGCATCGCGCTCAGCGCCCTGCACTGGGACCTGGCCGCCTGGCAGCTCCGCATCAAGCAGAAGACGGAAAGCGACCCGAAGGCGATCGGCCAGTCCAACTTCCAGTTCCAGTGGGTCATCAACGCGAAGACGGCGGACGAGGCGATCGAGATCGCCCGCAAGTTCTCGCTGAAGGACGTGGCGCACCAGATCGCCTGCCCGTTCCTCGTCACGCATGGCGGAAACGACAGGATCGTGCCCACCGAGAACGCGCCCAAGCTCTACGAAGCGGTCGGCTCGAAGGACAAGACCATCAAGATCTTCTCCATCGAGGAAGGCGGCGCCGAGCACGCCCACGTTGACAACCGCCAGGTCGGGATCGACTACGCGGCCGACTGGCTCGCATCGAAGCTCTTGAACCGCTGAGGCGAAAGCTCGTCCTCCGCGGCCGCGGATGCCGGTGAGGTCTCCGCGGCCGCTCGAGGTGGCATCCCGTGGACGAGGCACGGCCGGACTGTAATCCGCCGCGCACATCCTGTGCTCATCGGCGCGTCGGCGTTCGATCGACTTGCCGAAGCCGCTCGCAGGGCGCGTTTTTTCTTGGCTCGCCCGCCGCCGGCCCGGAGCGACCGTTTGCATTCCGGAGATTTGCACCTACATTGATTTTCCATTTCGAATCAGAGCCTTGCCCGCCCCGATGGCCAAGCAGAGAAGACGCAAGCAATTCGCAGCCCTGCCGTACCGGCCGATCGAGGACGGCCGGATCGAAGTGCTGCTCGTGACGTCGCGCGATACGGGGCGCTGGGTTCTGCCGAAGGGCTGGCCGATGAAGAAGCACGCCCCCCACGTCGCCGCCGCGATCGAGGCGTTCGAGGAGGCGGGCGCCGTCGGCAAGCCGTCGAAGCAGGCGATCGGCACCTACGAATACGAGAAGCAGACCGCGACGGATTCGGTGCCCTGCCGGGTCACCGTCTATCCGTTGCGCGTCGAACGGCTCGAGGACACCTGGCCCGAGCAGGACGAGCGCCGGCGGGTGTGGTTCCAGCCCGAGGTTGCCGCGGAGCAGGTGCAGGAGCCGGACCTGCGCGCGCTGCTCCAGCGCATCGAGGAGGCGTTCGCGCCGGCGGCCTCCTGAGG
>JAEZEK010000060.1 GCA_023417735.1 Pseudomonadota bacterium
TACATGAGCGGTTCACCATCGGCGATATTCCGGTGTCGCTGATAGATACGGCGGGCCTCCGCGAGACCGAGGACACGGTCGAGAGTATCGGAGTTGAAAGGGCGCGGGCGGTGATGGCCGACGCCGACATCGTGATCGTGAAGCGGCTGTTCGACGCGCAGAAGGCCGGCCATGCCGGCACGCTCGACCCGCTCGCCTCCGGCTGCCTGCCGATCGCGCTCGGCGAGGCGACCAAGACCGTCTCCTTCGTCATGGACGGGCGGAAGGTCTACCGCTTCACCGTCCGCTGGGGCGCGGAGACGGAGACGGACGACACGGAAGGCCCGGTCTGCGCGACCTCCGAGGTCCGGCCCGACGCCGCGGCGATCGGCGCCATCCTTCCCGAGTTCACCGGCCGCATCATGCAGGTGCCGCCGCGCTATTCGGCGGTGAAGATCGCCGGCGAGCGGGCCTATGACCTCGCCCGCGACGGCGAGGAGGTCAATCTCGACGCCCGCGAGATCGTGGTCCACAGGCTCGATCTCGTGGAATGCCCCGATGCCGACACCGCCGTGTTCCTGGCGGAATGCGGGAAGGGCACCTATGTCCGCGCGCTCGCGCGCGACATGGGGCGGCGGCTCGGCACGCGCGGCCATGTGATCGGGCTCCGCCGCCTGGTGGTCGGCCCGTTCGACGAGAGCCACATGATTTCGCTGGAAATGCTCCAGGACTTGCGCCATAACCCCGCGGGCCCCGGGAGCGTCGCCGCTGCCGGGGCTCTGCAATCGGTCGAGACGGCGCTGGACGGCATCCCGGCCCTCAGAATGACCGATCTGGACGCGGCGCGCCTGAGAAGAGGCCAGGCCGTGATCCTTCGGGGACGGGACGCGCCCGTCATGTCAGGTCCCGCTTATGCGACGTTCGGCGGAATTCCCGTCGCGCTCGGCGAGGTCGACAAGGGCGCGTTCAATCCCAAGCGTGTGTTCAATCTCGCCGGGTCGCCATCGGGCGCCGGCATTCGTTAGGACGAGGATGACCGATGTCGATCACGGCTGATCGCAAACAGGAACTGATCAAGGAATACGCCACCCAGTCCGGCGACACGGGCTCGCCGGAAGTCCAGGTCGCGCTGCTCTCCGAGCGGATCGCGAACCTCACCGAGCACTTCAAGAGCCACGCCAAGGACAACCATTCGCGTCGCGGCCTCCTGAAGCTCGTGTCGCAGCGCCGCCGTCTCCTCGACTACCTGAAGTCGCGGGACGAGGCGCGCTACCAGACCCTCATCGCGCGCCTCGGGCTGCGTCGATAGAGGCCTCCGGCGGGTCGGCACGGCCGGTCCGCCGTTTCCCATGAAGGCGAGGATCCACCATGGCAGGATTGCCGGTCGCTCCGTGGTTCATGCAACCCGGAGCGCCCGGCTGTCTTGCGCATGGCCGATCCTGCTTTCCGCATGAAAGGAATGGCCATGTTTGACCACCAGAAAGTGGAAATCGAATGGGGCGGGCGCACGCTCGTCCTGGAAAGCGGCAAGGTCGCACGCCAGGCCGACGGCGCCGTCGTCGCCACCTACGGCGAGACCACCGTGCTCGCCACCGTCGTCTCCGCCCACGAGCCGAAGCCGGGGCAGGACTTCTTTCCGCTCACCGTGAACTATCAGGAGAAGTACTACGCCGCGGGCCGCATCCCGGGCGGCTTCTTCAAGCGGGAAGGCCGGCCGACCGAGAAGGAGACGCTCACCTCGCGCCTCATCGACCGGCCGATCCGCCCGCTCTTCGCCGAGGGCTACAAGAACGACACGCAGGTCATCGTGACCGTGCTGTCGCATGACCTGGAGAACGATCCCGACATCGTCGGCATGGTCGCCGCCTCCGCGGCCCTGCCCCTCTCCGGCGTCCCCTTCATGGGCCCGATCGGCGGCGCCCGCGTCGGCTACGTCAACGGCAGTTTCGTGCTGAACCCGACCAGTGACGAGGTGAAGGAGTCGAAGCTCGACCTCGTCGTCGCCGGCACCGCCGACGCCGTGCTCATGGTGGAATCGGAGGCGCAGGAGCTTCCCGAGGACGTCATGCTCGGCGCCGTCATGTTCGGTCACAAGGGCTTCCAGCCGGTGATCGACGGGATCATCCGTCTGGCCGAGCGCTGCGCCAAGGAGCCGCGCAATCACGAGGTTCAGGACGAGTCGGCGCTCTACGGCCGCGTCCGCGAGATCGCCGCCGGCGAACTCGGCCAGGCCTATTCGATCATCGGCAAGGGCGAGCGCCGCGCCGCGATCGATGCCGCAAAGGCCAAGGTGAAGGAAGCGCTCCTCTCCGGCGAGAACGCGCCCTCGCCGCAGCTCGTCTCCGACCTCTTCAAGAAGCTCGAGAGCGAGATCGTCCGCGGGCGGATCCTCGACGAGGGCCGCCGGATCGACGGCCGCGACCTCAAGACGGTCCGGCAGATCGTGTCCGAGGTCGGCATCCTGCCGCGCACGCACGGCTCGGCCCTGTTCACCCGCGGCGAGACGCAGGCCCTCGTGGTCGCGACCCTCGGCACGGGCGAGGACGAGCAGATGATCGACAGCCTGGAGGGCACCTACAAGGAAGCCTTCATGCTGCACTACAATTTCCCGCCCTTCTCGGTCGGCGAGACGGGCCGGATCGGCTCACCCGGCCGGCGCGAGGTCGGGCACGGCAAGCTCGCCTGGCGGGCCATCCACCCGATGCTGCCGGCCGCGCACGAGTTCCCGTACACGCTGCGGGTGGTCTCCGAGATCACCGAATCGAACGGCTCGTCCTCGATGGCGACGGTGTGCGGCACCTCGCTCGCGCTGATGGATGCCGGCGTGCCGCTCAAGGCGCCGGTCGCCGGCATCGCGATGGGCCTCATCAAGGAGGGCGACCGCTTCGCCGTTCTCTCCGACATCCTCGGCGACGAGGATCACCTCGGCGACATGGACTTCAAGGTCGCCGGCACGGAGCGCGGCGTCACCTCGCTGCAGATGGACATCAAGATCCAGGGCATCAACGAGGAGATCATGCGCACCGCGCTCGACCAGGCGCAGGCCGGCCGGCTGCACATCCTCGGCGAGATGGCGAAGGCGCTCGGCTCGGCCCGGGCCGAGCTCGGCGAGCACGCGCCGCGCATCGAGGTGATGAAGATCCCGGTCGACAAGATCCGCGAAGTGATCGGCTCGGGCGGCAAGGTCATCCGCGAGATCGTGGAGAAGACCGGCGCCAAGGTGAACATCGAGGACGACGGCACCGTGAAGATCGCCTCGTCGGAGGCGGAGAAGATCCGTGCCGCGATGAAGTGGATCCAGGGCATCGCCGCCGAGCCGGAGGTGGGCGCGATCTACCAGGGCACGGTCGTGAAGGTCGTCGATTTCGGCGCCTTCGTGAACTTCTTCGGCTCGCGCGATGGCCTCGTCCACATCTCGCAGCTGACCAGCGAGCGCCGGCCCGAGAAGGTGACCGACGTCGTGAAGGAAGGCGACAAGGTCTACGTCAAGCTCGTCGGCCTCGACGAGCGCGGCAAGGTCCGCCTGTCGATGAAGGTCGTCGACCAGAAGACGGGGCAGGAACTCGCCGGCGCGGGCGAAGCCGCCTGAGGGCGGCAGGAACGGGAGAACGGCGGGGCGCTTCGGCGCCCCGCTTGATTCCGGCCGTGCCGTTCCGGGCCAGGGGGCGAGCCGTATGAAACGCTCGACGCGCCGCGTCGCAGCCGTCCTCGCAGGCCTCCTCGCCCTCGCGGGGGTGGCCGCGCTGGTCGCTGGCGTGTTCTCGCCCACGCCCTACGAGCGGCTCGCCGCAGGGCTCGACCCCCGCATTCCGGGCAGGGGCATCGATCCCGACACCGGCGAGGTGCGCGACGAGGCCATGACCTATGCGGCCGTCGCCTATGCGGCCGCGAAGGCGGGCGATCACGATCGCGCACGGACGGCGGCGGACTGGCTGGTGGAGAACGCCCATGCGGGCCCGTCCGGCTACGGCTGGGGGCTCTCCTTCGCGTGGGACGCCTTCGGGGACGGCAGCGTGAACCCCGCCGACGCGATCTATGGCATCACGGTCGCCTTCGCCGCGCAGGGCCTCCTGGAGGCGCATTCCGCGACGGGGGAGGCGGCCTACGCCGAAGCGGCGGTGCGCGCCCTGGAGAGCTACCGCGACAACGCCAGTCGCCTGGAGCCGGGCGGCCGCGTGTTCCTCTATTCCGACCAGCAGGCCGACGGCGCCTACAACGTCTACAACATCGGCGCCTATCTCGCCGGCCAGTACCGCCGGGCGGGGTCGCTCCCGCACGCCTCCGGGCTGACCGCGACGGCTGCCGAGGCGCTCGCCTCGACGCTCGGCCATGCGCGGCGGGCGGCGGACGGCACGCTCTCCTGGCCGTACAGCGATTTCGACCCGATGAAGCCGAACGACGCGACGCACGCCGCCTTCTTCCTCTACGGGCTCGCCGCCGCGGGCGCCGCGCCCGAGGACGTCGCCGCGGCCGCGCGGCACCTCGACGTCTTCCTGGAGGACGGGCGCATCATGAAGTTCCCGCCGGGCTTCGAGACCGGGCCGGCATCGGAGCGCACCGCCGGCGACGCATGGGATCTCGGCGCGATGATGTTCGCGCTTTGCCATGCGGGGGAGGCGGAGCGGGCGCTCGCGCTCTGGAACCGTCACCAGCCGCTCGTATGGGACGCGCCGCTCGACGAGCGGCCGCGCGGGCAGGTCCTGATGGCGCTCGCCGAATGCGGGCTGAGCTAGAC
>JAEZEK010000102.1 GCA_023417735.1 Pseudomonadota bacterium
GGAAAGCGCACGGCGGTGACGAGCTCGTCCGGCCGGCGCGCGGTGGTGAGCAGGCCCTGCTGGAATTCGGCGGCGCCGACGACCCGCTCGCCCTTTCGGGAGCGCAGCACGACCTCGCCGCCGAGAAGGCGAAGCGCGAGCGGCAGTTCCGAGCTCGGATCGGCATGGGCGATCGAGCCGCAGACGGTGCCGCGGTTGCGCGTCTGGAAGTGCCCGACCCAGGGGAGCGCCAGCGCTATGAACGGCGCCTGCTCGCGCAGCTCCGGCCAGGCCTCGAGCCGGGCCTGGGTGACGGCGGCGCCGACCTCGATCGCACCGTTGCGGACGCGGATGTGCGAGAGTTCCTCGAGCCGTGCGATGTCGATCAGGACCCCGGGCTCGACGAGCCTGAGATTGAGCATGGCCATCAGCGACTGGCCGCCCGCCAGCACGCGCGCCTCGTCGCCGTGCTCGGCCAGCAGCGCAACCGCCTCATCGGCCGAGTCCGGCCGGACATAGGTAAAGGCCCTGGGCTTCATCGGCCGCCCCCGAACAGCCCGCGCAGCAGCGCGGCGATCCTGGCGAAGATCCCCGCTCCTGCATCGCGCGGCTCGGCCGCCACCGGCGCGCCGACCGTGCCCGCGAGGCGCTCGAAGAACTGGCCGATGATGATCTGGGCGGCGCGCTCCATCATGCGCCCGCCGACGGACGCGACCTTGCCGCTCACGACCACGGAATAGGTGTAGTCGAGCCGGCATCCGTCCCCGCTCGGGGTCAGCGTCACCTCGCCCGAGCCGGACGACCCGCCGAGCGGGCCGGTCATGCCGCCATCGAGGCGGGCGAAGCGCTCCGTCTCGAGCTCGCTGAGCCGGACGTCGGCGACGAACCGGCCCTTGATCGGGCCGACGCCGAGGGAGACCTCGGCGCGGTAGTGGTTCTCCCCGACGACATCGACCGTGTGGGCACCGGGGATGACCTTCCGCAAGGTCTCCGGGTCGAGGAGCGCGTTCCAGATCGCCGATGGCGGCGCCGCCACCTCGAAGGTGCCGTTGCCGGTGAGGGCGCGGCCTCCCGCCGCGGCGTCGGGTGTCGGCGCCCTCGCGCGCCGCAGCCGCTGCGGAGCCGCGGGCTCCTCTCCGCCCATGATCGCGTTCAGCCGGTCCGGCGTGATCGGCAGCGGCACGTCGCGGATCGAGAGCGCATCGGCGACCGCATTGGCGATGCAGACGGGCGTGCTCATGCAATTGCCTTCCGCAAGGCCCTTGGCGCCGAGCGGCGTGAACGGCGACGGGCTCTCCATGTGCAGGATCTCGAGCTCCGGGATCTCGCAGGCGGTCGGGATCAGGTAGTCGGCGAAGGTGCCGGAGAGGAACGCCCCGCTGTCGTCGTAGACGAACTCCTCGTAGAGGGCCGTCGCCACGCCCTGGACGAAGGCGCCGCGTATCTGGCCTTCCGCGATGAGCGGGTTCAGGATGCGGCCGGCGTCGTGCATGGATACGTAGCGATCGACGCGGGCCTCCATCGTCACCGGATCGACCTCGACGCCGCACATGTCGAACACGAAGCCGTAGGTGAGCGAGGTATTGATCTCGTCCTTGCTCGACGGCGGCTCGAGCTCCGGCGGCGACCAGACCCCCGTCTCGCGCAGTCCGGGATCGTCGCCCTCCGGCATCATGACGGGCGACCAGTGGGCGGTGCCGGCGACGCGGCCGAACGGCATTCCGTTGTCGGGGTTCGTCCGGGAGAAGATCCGCCCGTCCCCGAGATCGACGTCCTCCGGCAGGATGTTGAGCTGCTTTGCGGCGATCCGGGCGAGCTTCTCGCGCAGCTTGCCGGCGGCGATGTGGGCGGCGACGGCCGTGCCCGGGGAGAAGCGGCAGGAATAGGTGCCGGCGGCGATCGACCACTGGTCCTTCTGCGTGTCCATCTCCAGGTTGACCTGGATCTCGGAGGGCTGCAGGCCGAGCTGCTCGCCGATGATCTGGCCGAGCACCGTCCGGTGCCCCTGCCCCTGAACCGTCACGTCGGCGGTCGCGCTCACGGAGCCGAGCGGATCGACGTTCACGGTCACCATCGAGACGGCGCCGTTCTTCGGGCCGGCACGCTCCCGGACAGCCGCCGGGATGATGGTGCTGAGATAGCCCATGTTGGACATGCCGGGCTCGACGATCGCGGCATAGCCGATGCCGTAGAGCCGGCCGGCGGCGCGGGCCTCGTCGCGCCGGCGCTCGAGGTCTGAGAGCCGGCCGTCGGCGAGCGCCAGCTCGATCGCCTTCTCGTAATCGCCGGAATCGTAGAGTGCGCCGGCCGCGGCCTTGTAGGGGAACTGGTCCTTCCGCACGAGGTTGCGGCGGATCACGTCGAGCGGGTCGAGGCCGAGCTCCACCGCGATCCGCTGCACCAGGCGCTCCAGTGCCAGATAGAGCTGGGGCCCGCCGAAGCCGCGCACGAGCGCCGCCGGCATGCGGTTGGTCAGCACCAGCCGGTTTGCGATCTCGACGTTGCGGATGTCGTAGGCGCCGGTCACCGCCCCGTGCATGCGGTAGAGCGGCCCGGGCATCGGCGCGCGCAGGTACGCTCCGTAATCCTCGAGATTGTCCATCCTGAGGCCGATGATGCGGCCGTCGGCCTCGACCGCCGCCTCGACCTCCGTGATGCGGTTCGGGCTCGAATTGGCGGATACGAGGTGCTCGAGCCGGTCCTCGACCCACTTCACCGGCCGGCCCGCAAGACGCGATGCGAGCGCCATCAGGACGATGTAGGGGAAGACGGAGAGCTTGATGCCGAAGCTGCCGCCGCTGTCCGGCGGCGTCCGGAGCCGCAGCTTGCTCCCGGGCACCCGCAACGCGCGCGCCATGACCGGATGCGCGCTGAACGGCCCCTGGAAGTTCGCGAGCACGTCGTAGCTGCCGTCGCCGGGAAGGTGCTCGGCGACCACGACGAAGCATTCCATCGGCGTGTAGGAGCTGCGCGGGAATTCGACCGTGAGGCCGATGCGAGCGTGGGCGCGCGCGAAGGCGCCTGCCGGATCGCCGTAGACGAAGCTGCGCGCGGAGAGCTCGTTGCTCTTCGCCTCCTCGTGGACGAGCGGGGCGCCGGGCGCGATCGCATCCGAAATCCGGACGACGGCCGGAAGCCGCTCGTACTCCACCTCCACGAGGTCGGCCCCGTCCTCGGCGAGATAGCGGTCCTGCGCGAGCACCAGCGCAACCGGCTCGCCGACGTAGCGCACGCGGTCGACCGCCAGGCTCCATTGATCGATCGGCTGCTTCACGGCGACCAGGAACGAATCCGAGATCGCCCGGATCTCCTCGCCGGTGATGACGCGGACAACCCCCGGATGCGCAGCGGCCTTGGCGACGTCGATGCGAACGATGCGGGCGTGCGCCTCCGGGGACCGTACGATGGCGGCATGCAGTGTCCCGGTCGGCGCGCTCACGTCGTCCGCATAGCGCCCCTTGCCCATGAGGAGCGCCGCGTCCTCGATGCGCGGGACCGGCTTTCCGAGCACGCGCGCCGATGCGTCGGCGCGTCCGGCCGGCTGGAGCCGGCTCCCGCCGAGGAGGCCGGCCTCGGATTGCGCACTCGCCCTGTCGTTCACCCTCGGCATCCCGTCTTGTCGATCCGGCCCTCTGGCGGCGGCCAGTTGCCGCAAGACCTAGCAACAGCGGCACCGGCCGTAAAGGGATTTTCGTAATTAAACACCAAATTAGCCAATCCCCATTGTGGGCCGCTCGCGGGGTGGCTATCTTGACGGAAGCAGACACAACGAAAGCGCGTGCGCGATGGTGGCGCAGAACCCCGCAAGAGCCCTCCGAAGCCATGGGTCCGAGGACGTCCAGATCGGCCCTGCCGTTCTGGAGGACGTTCCGCGGGTGATCGAGATCGATGCGAGGATCACCGGCGAGCCCAAGGGCGAATTCTGGTACTCCTTCTTCAGCGGGCAAGGGTCGAACCCCCGAAGGGCGTTCCTGGTTGCGCGCCTGGACGGGGTCGTGGTCGGCTACATCATCGGCACGGTGCGCGCCTGGGAGTTCGGCTCGCCGCCGTCGGGATGGATCCATGCGATCGGCGTCGATCCCGCGGGGCGGAAACACGGTGTCGGCACGCGCCTCTTCGGCGACATGGTGGAATTCCTGCGCAGCGCCGGCGGCAGCACGATCCGCACCATGCTCCACATCGACGACCATCTGCTGATGTCGTTCTTCCGGACGCACGGCATGGCGGCCGGCCCGTTCATCGAGCTCGAGATGGCGGCGGACGAGGCATGAGATCGTCGACGGGCCTTGTCCGCGCGGAGGGCGACGCATGAAGCTTCAACAGGCCACGCGCTACGCGATCTGGGCGGCGGTGGAAACGGCATCGCGCCCGGGCGAGCTCGTCTCGGCCGGCGACCTCGCGGCGAAGTTCGGCGTCTCGCAGCACCATCTCGCCAAGGTGCTGCGCACGCTCGCGCTCGCCAAGGTCGTCAGCTCCACGCGCGGCCCGGCGGGCGGCTGCATGTTCATCGCCGATCCGCGCCGCCTCACCCTCTACGACATCGTGGCCCTCTTCGAGAACGATTGGTGGAACAGCGAGGGCGCGAGCCGGGAGGGCGGCGGCACCAGCGTGGCCGACGAGGTCGCCCGCGTGCTCGGCGAGATCGACCGGATTACCTCGGCGACGCTGCGCTCCGTCACCATCCAGACGCTGATCAACAACGCCGCGCGGCGGCGCCGGCGGGAAGCCGCCGAGAAGCAGGCGCTCGAAGAGGCGGCGGCGCCGCCTTTCGCCGAGGCCAGGGCGCGCGGCGCATGAGCGGCGGCAACGGCATGGCCGGCCGCGCGGCGCGCCTCGACCTCGCCGGCCCGCATTGGCGCTTCGCCCTGGCGGTCTACGGCAGGCCCGGCGTCTCCGAGGCGTGCCTCCTCCTCCAGGATTGCTGCGGCGTCGACGTGAACGTCCTGCTCGTCGCCCTGTTCTCGGCGCGGGCCGGCCGCCCGCTCTCGCCCGCGG
>JAEZEK010000020.1 GCA_023417735.1 Pseudomonadota bacterium
AAGCGCGACCGGCCCGCTGCCTCCCGCCAGAGGAGCTCGATGTCGCAGACGATCGGCACGCCGGCCGCGCGGGCCGCCGCCGCCACGGGGTGCGGCTGAGGGTGCGTGAGCGGAATGCCTGGCGCAAGGACCAGGCAATCGATCTCCGCCCACGGCCATTCCTCGAATGCCGTGCAGGCGGCGCCGATCGAAGCGGCCGAGGCCCGCGCCGCCTCCCGGTCGTCCCAGGCGAGGACGCGCGCACCGCCCTCCACGGCCGACCGAACCGTCGCCAGCCCGCTCCGCGCGAGCCCGAAGACCGCGATGGTCTTGCCGGCGAGGTGGGCGAGCGCGACGGTCATCTCACCGCAGCTTCAGCGAGGAGAGCCCGATCAGGGCCAGCACCACGGCGATGATCCAGAACCGGATCACGACCTGCGGCTCGGTCCACCCCAACTGCTCGAAATGATGATGGATCGGCGCCATCCGGAACACGCGCTTGCCAGTCAGCTTGAAGGAGGCGACCTGGATGATCACGGACAGCGCCTCCGCCACGAAGATCCCGCCGATGATGGCGAGCACGATCTCGTGCTTCGTCGCGACGGCGATCGCCCCGATCATTCCGCCGAGCGCGAGCGAGCCGGTATCGCCCATGAAGATCGCGGCCGGCGGCGCGTTGAACCAGAGGAAGCCGAGCCCCGCCCCGAGCAGCGCGCCGGTGATGACCGCGAGCTCGCCGGTGCCGCGCACGAAGTGGATCTGCAAGTAGTCCGCGAAGACCGCGTTCCCCGAGAGATAGGCGATCAGCCCGAAGGAGGCGCCGGCGATCATGACGGGAACGATGGCGAGCCCGTCGAGCCCGTCCGTGAGGTTCACCGCGTTGCCGGCGCCCACGATGACGAAGGCGCCGAAGGCGATGAAGAAGATGCCGAAATCGACGAGAACGTTCTTCAGGAACGGCAGCGTCAGCGAGCTCGCCAGCCGCGGATCGCCCGCGCGCATCATGATGTAGACGGCGATGCCGGCGATGACGAACTCGATGCCGAGCCGCGTCTTGCCGGAGAGGCCGCGGTGGGACGCCTTCGTCACCTTGAGATAGTCGTCGTAGAAGCCGATCGCGCCGAAGCCAACGGTCACGAGCAGCACCGCCCAGACATAGGGGCTATCGAGGTCGGACCAGAGCAGCGCCGAAACCAGCAGGCCGGACATGATCATCAGGCCGCCCATGGTCGGCGTGCCGGCCTTCTTGAAGTGCGACTGCGGCCCGTCCTCGCGGATCGGCTGCCCCTTGCCCTGCTTCAGGCGCAGCAGCTGGATGATGCCCGGGCCGAACAGGAAGACGAAGAGCAGCGCCGTCATGGTCGCCGCCCCGGTCCGGAAGGTCAGGTAGCGGAAGACGTTGAGGAACGAGAACTGGTCGGCGAAATCGCCGAGATAGGTCAGCATCGGCCCTGCCCCGCGGCGGCCGCGACCGCTGCACGGCCCGCCGCGGCGGGATCGAAGCGCCGTTTCAGGTCGTCGACGACCAGTCCCAGTCGGGTCCCGAGCGAAGCCTTCACGACGAGCACGTCTCCCGGCCGCACGTCGTCCGCCAGAATCGGAACGATCGCCTCGACCGATTCCGCATAGGCGCCGCGGCGTGCTTCCGGCAAGTCCTCCCACAGGGCGGCCATCTGGGGGCCGACGAGGAAGACGCGATCCGCACCGGACTCGGCCACGGCATCGCGGAGCCCGCAGTGGAGCTCGGCCGACCGGGCGCCGAGCTCGCGCATGTCGCCGAGCACCGCGATCCGGCGGCCACCCTCACCGGGCTCGGCCTGTTGGAGAAGAGCGAGTGCGGCCCGCATCGAGGCGGGATTGGCGTTGTAGCTCTCGTCGATCAGCGTGAACGCGCCGTCCGGATGCGCCAGGGCGAACCGCTCGCCCCTCCCCTTCGGCGCGGTGAAGCCGGAGAGCGCGGCTGCCACCGCCGCCGGGTCGGCGCCGAGCGCGAAGGCGGCGCCGAGCACGGCGAGCGAGTTCTGCACGAGGTGCCGCCCCGGCGCGCCGAGGCGGTACTCGACCGGCTGTCCGCTGACGCCCGCCCGCACGCGGGAATGGTCGGCGGCGAGCTCCACCGCGACGAGGCGGACCGTCGCCTCCGGGTGCTCGCCGAAGGCGATGATGCG
Source organism: Pseudomonadota bacterium (assembly GCA_023417735.1). Classification (GTDB taxonomy): domain Bacteria; phylum Pseudomonadota; class Alphaproteobacteria; order Rhizobiales; family Afifellaceae; genus Propylenella. The sequence goes on from JAEZEK010000020.1 coordinate 2,148, forward strand.
GGCCCCGGCCTCCGAAGCGCGCATCGCGAGGCGCTCGAACCAGCGATTGTCGCGGTTGATGACGGCCGCACCGCCGGGGACCAGCCCCTCGAAGATCTCCGCCTTCGCCTCGGCAATCGCCGCCTCGTCCGGGAAGAACTCGATATGGACGGGCTCCACGGTGGTCACGATCGCCACGTGCGGCCGCACCAGGCGGGTGAGCGGAGCGATCTCGCCGGCGTGGTTCATGCCGATCTCGAACACGCCGAAACGCGTCTCCCGCGGCATGCGCGAGAGCGTCAGGGGCACGCCCCAATGATTGTTGAACGATCCGACGGGCGCGTGGGTCGGGCCCAGGCCGGAGAAGGCCAGCCGGAGCATCTCCTTCGTCCCGGTCTTCCCGACCGACCCGGTGACGGCGATCGCCTGACCGGCGAACCGTTCTCGCGCCGCACGTC
>JAEZEK010000162.1 GCA_023417735.1 Pseudomonadota bacterium
CTGCACATCCGCATCGTCGCGCTGTTCTCCTTCATCGCGGCCCTGCCGGCCATCTTCATGGCCGTGATCGCCTCCATCACGCTCGACAAGGGCCTCGACCGCTGGTTCTCGGAACGCACGCAGGCGATCGTGGAGACCTCGCGCACGGTCGGCCAGGCCTACGTCCAGGAGCACAGCCGGACGCTGGCGCTCGACCTCCTGGCGATCGCCAACGAGTTCAACCGGGTGCGGCCCGACATCGGCCAGAACCGCGACGCGATCGCGGCCTATCTCTCCAACCAGGCCGACCTGCGGGGGCTGTCGGCGGTCGAGCTCATCCGCCGCGACCGCTCGACCATCGTGGAGGGGAGCACCCGCAGCAACCTGGAAGTGCCGCCGCCGCCGGAGAACGTCTTCAACGAGGCGGAGGAGGGCCGGCCGTCCCTGATCGCGCCGGGCACCACGAACCTCGTCGGCGGCGTCATCAAGCTCGCCGGGCTGGACGACGTCTATCTCTACCTCGCCCGGCCAATCGATTCGCGCGTGACGCGCTACCTGCGGCTCACGGAGGAGAGCGCGGCCGAGTTCGAGGAACTGCAGGCGAACCGCTTCGGGGTCCAGGTCGCGTTCGCGATCCTGTTCGTCGGCGTCGCGCTGGTCGTGCTGCTCTCCGCGATCTGGATCGGCCTCGGCTTCGCCAACCGGCTGGTCGCGCCGATCCGCCGCCTGATCTCCGCCGCGAGCGAGATTTCGGGCGGCAATCTCGACGTGCGCGTGCCCGCGGCGAGCGGCGTCGGCGACATCAACCTGCTCGGCCACACCTTCAACACCATGACCAGCCAGCTCCGGTCGCAGCGCGACGAGCTGCTCGCCGCGAACGACCAGCTCGACGAGCGGCGCCGCTTCACCGAGGCGGTCCTGTCGGGCGTGTCGGCCGGCGTCATCGGGCTCGACCGCTCCGGGCGCATCAACCTCGTGAACCGCTCGGCGCGCGAGGTGCTGCACATGCCGGAGGAGGCGCTGCTCCACCAGCCGGCCGAGCACGCGGTCCCGGAACTCGCGCCGATCCTAGACGAGGCGCGGCAGCGGCCGCGCGGGCCGACCGACGGCCAGATCCACATCCTGCGCGATGGCGACCAGCGCACGCTCAACGTGAAGGTGACGCAGGAGCGGCTCAAGGGGCGCGTCGACGGCTTCGTCATCACGCTCGACGACATCACCGACCTTGTCTCCGCCCAGCGGCGCTCGGCCTGGGCCGACGTCGCGCGCCGGATCGCGCACGAGATCAAGAACCCGCTGACGCCGATCCAGCTCTCGGCCGAGCGCCTGAAGCGCCGTTACGGCGCCCGCATCGCCGACGAGGACCGCAAGGTGTTCGACCAGTGCACCGACACGATCGTGCGCCAGGTCGGGGACATCAGGCGCATGGTCGACGAGTTCTCCGCCTTCGCCCGCATGCCGAAACCCCAGATGGAGCGGCGCGACCTGCGCGAGGTCGTGCGCGAGGCCGTGTTCCTGCAGGAGGTCAGCAACCCCAACATCCGGTTCGCGCTCGAGCTCCCGGAGGCGCCGGTCGATGCGAGCGTCGACCACCGCCTCATCACCCAGGCGCTCACCAACATCGTGAAGAACGCGACCGAGGCGATCGAGGCCAAGGGCGGGGCGCGCGATGCGCCGGGCCGGATCGTCGTGCGGGTCTCGCACGACCGCGACGCGGCGGTGATCGACGTCGAGGACAACGGCAAGGGGCTTCCGCAGGAATCGCGCGAGCGCCTGCTCGAGCCCTACATGACGACGCGCGAGAAGGGCACCGGGCTCGGGCTCGCCATCGTCCGGAAGATCATGGAGGAGCATGGCGGGTCGATCGCCCTCCTCGACCCGCTGCGTGCGGCGGAGGGCGAAACGGGCGCCCTCGTCCGGCTGACCTTCCCCACCGGCGAGGATGCCGCTCCGGCGGCGCCGGCGCCGATCGCAACCATCCAAACCGCGGAGGGCGCTTGATCATGGCGACCGACATTCTCGTCGTCGACGACGAAGCCGACATCAGGGAGATCGTGGCCGGCATCCTGGAGGACGAGGGGCACGGGACGCGCACGGCGGCCGACAGCGATGCGGCGCTCGCCGCCATCGCCGCTCGCCGGCCCAGCCTGATCTTCCTCGACATCTGGCTGCAGGGGAGCCGCCTGGACGGGCTGAGCCTGCTCGACGCGATCCATGCGCAGCATCCGGACCTGCCGGTCGTGATCATCTCCGGGCACGGCAACATCGAGACCGCCGTGTCCGCCATCAAGCGCGGCGCCTACGACTACATCGAGAAGCCGTTCAAGGCCGACCGGCTCGTCCTCATCGCCGACCGCGCGCTCGAGGCGTCGAAGCTCCGGCGCGAGGTGGCCGAGCTGAAGCAGCGCGCCGGCGCCTCCGACGAGCTCGTGGGCGCGTCAAGCGTCATCAACCAGATGCGCCAGCTCGTCGACCGCATCGCGCCGACGAACAGCCGGATCATGATCTTCGGCCCGTCCGGCTCGGGCAAGGAACTCGTCGCGCGCACCATCCACATGGCGTCGCGGCGCGCCAGCGGGCCGTTCGTCGTGCTGAACGCGGCGGCGATCACGCCGGACCGGATGGAGGTCGAGCTGTTCGGCACGGAGGCGATCAACGGATCCGGCCGCAAGGTGGGGGCGCTCGAGGAGGCGCACGGCGGCACGCTCTACCTCGACGAGGTGGCCGACATGCCGCGCGAGACGCAGAACAGGATCCTGCGCGTGCTCGTCGACCAGACCTTCGAGCGGGTCGGTGGGTCGACCAAGGTCAAGGTCGACGTCCGCATCCTGTCCTCGACCGCCCGCGACCTCGAGCTGGAGATCCAGGAGGGCCGGTTCCGCGAGGATCTCTTCCACCGCCTGAGCGTGGTGCCGCTCCGGGTCCCGGCGCTCGCCGAACGGCGCGACGACGTGCCGGCGCTCGTGCACCATTTCATGGCGCAGATCTCCGCCCAGACCGGGCTGCCGCTGCGCACCATCGGCGAGGACGCGATGGCCGTGCTGCAGGCGCACGACTGGCCGGGCAACCTCCGCCAGCTCCGCAACAACGTCGAGCGGCTGATGATCCTCACGCGTGCGGCGCCGGACGCGGTCATCACGGCCGACATGCTGCCCCAGGAGATCGGCGAGATCCTGCCGTCGAACCCGGCGCAGGGCGGGGCGCAGATCATGTCGCTGCCGCTGCGCGAGGCGCGCGAGGTGTTCGAGCGCGAGTACCTGACGGCCCAGATCAACCGCTTCAGCGGCAACATCTCGCGCACGGCCGAATTCGTCGGTATGGAGAGGTCGGCCCTGCACCGGAAGCTTAAGAGCCTCGGGGTCTGATGCCGGTGCGGGAGGCGAGCCGCGGGGCCTGATCCATGCGTGTCGTGATCTGCGGAGCCGGGCAGGTGGGGTTCGGCATCGCCGCCCGGCTGGCGGCCGAGAACAACAACGTGACGGTCATCGACCGCTCGCCGCAGCTCATCACCGCGATCCGCGACACGCTCGACGTGCGCGGCTTCGTCGGCCACGGCGCCCACCCCGACGTGCTCGCCCAGGCCGGCGCGGACGAGGCGGACATGATCATCGCCGTGACCTTGTTCGACGAAGTGAACATGATCGCCTGCCAGGTCGCCCATTCGCTGTTCGCGGTGCCGACCAAGATCGCGCGGGTGCGCGCCCAGAGCTATCTGAAGAAGCACTGGAGCAATCTCTTCTCGCGCGACCACATGCCGATCGACGTCATCATCTCGCCCGAGCTCGAGGTCGGCGAGATGGTGCTGCGCCGCCTCGCGCAGCCGGGCGCGGTCGAGACGATCTCGTTCGCCGAGGACAAGGTGGCCGTGCTCGGCATCCTGTGCGGCGACGACTGCCCGGTCATCGACACGCCGCTCGTGCAGCTGACGGAGCTCTTTCCGGACCTCAACGCCACCGTCGTGGGGATCGTGCGGAACGGCAAGCTGTTCGTGCCCCATTCGCGCGACCAGATGTTCGCCGGCGACCTCGTCTACGTCGTGACGGAGACGGGCAGGGTGAAGCGCACGCTCACCATCTTCGGAAAGGAGGAGCAGTTCGGCGCGCGCATCGTGATCGGCGGCGGCGGGAACATCGGCTTCTACGTCGCGCAGAACCTGGAGAAGCGGAACGCCCGGGCGAAGATCAAGATCATCGAATCGAACCACGAGCGGGCGATCGAGATCGCGGAGGCGCTCGACCGCACCGTGGTGCTGAACGGCTCGGCGCTCGACGCCGCCATCCTCAAGGAGGCCGACATCGACCAGGCCGACACGATGATCGCGCTCACGAACGACGACAAGGTGAACCTCCTCACCGCAGCGCTCGCCAAGCAGCTCGGCTGCCGGCGCAGCGTCAGCCTGATCAACGAGCCTGCGCTTTCGCCGCTGTCGCGCACGATCGGCATCGACGCCTACATCAACCCGCGCGCGGTCACCATTTCGCGCATCCTCCAGCACGTCCGCCGCGGCCGGATCCGCAACGTCCACACCATCCAGGAGGGCGCCGCCGAGGTGATCGAGGCCGACGCGCTGGAGACCTCGCCGCTCGTCGGCAAGGCGCTCCGCGACCTGCATCTCCCGGACGGCATGCGGATCGGCGCGATCATCCACAAGAAGGACGTCATCACGCCGACCGGCGACAGCCGGATCTTGCCCGGCGACCGCTTCATCATCTTCGCCACGGCCGACCAGGTGCCGAAGGTCGAGCAGATGGCGCGCGTCAGCCTCGAGTACTTCTGAAGCGGCCGGCCGGCATTCGGCGGCAAAGGGAGCGGGATGTCCAGAATTGCATACGTGAACGGGGCCTATGTTCCGCATCGCACGGCTTCGGTCCATGTCGAGGACCGAGGCTACCAGTTCGCCGACGGCGTCTACGAGGTCTGCGAAATCTGGAAGGGCCGGCTCGTCGACCGCACGCGCCATCTCGACCGGCTGGAGCGTTCGCTGCGGGAGCTCCGGATCCGCATGCCGATGAGCCGGGCGGCGCTCGGCCTGGTGCTGCGCGAGGTCGTCCGCCGCAACGATGTCCGCGACGGCTTCGTCTACCTCCAGGTGACCCGTGGCGTGGCGCGCCGCGACCACGTCTTTCCGGCAGCAGCGACCGAGCCGTCGCTGGTGGTGACGGCGCGCAGCGTGTCGCGCGCAGCCAACAACCGGATCGCGGAGGAGGGGGTCGCCGTCATCACCGTGCCGGAGAACCGCTGGGACCGCGTCGACATCAAGACGGTCGGCCTGCTGCCGAACGTGCTGGCCAAGCAGCAGGCCAAGGAGGCGGGCGCCCGCGAGGCCTGGTTCGTCGACCGCGACGGCTACGTCACCGAGGGCGCCTCGACCACGGCGTGGATCGTCACGAAGGACGGCGTGCTCGTCACGCGGCCGAACGGCACCGGCATCCTGCCCGGCGTGACGCGCATGACGGCGAGCGACATCGCCGTCCGGGAGCAGCTCCGCGTCGAGGAGCGCAAGTTCACGGTCGAGGAGGCGAAGGCCGCGCGCGAGGCCTTCATGACCGCCGCGACGACGGTGGTGATGCCGATCGTCTCCATCGACGGGGCGCCGGTGGCGAACGGGCGGCCGGGCACGATCGCCACGCGGCTGCGGGAAGCCTTCCACGAATGCGCGGAACTCACGTGAGGTTGACGATCTGCTTAACTTGTGGGCAGGGCGCAGGGGTGACAGCCGGACGCGAAAGGGGCAATGTAGCGGTCACATCAATCGACCAGGCCGCAATCAATGGCTGACAAGAGTCACAACCTTCAGGACACGTTCCTCAATCACGTGCGGAAGGCCAAGATTCCCCTTACGATCTTCCTCGTCAACGGCGTCAAGCTGCAGGGCATCGTGACGTGGTTCGACAATTTCTGCCTCCTGCTGCGCCGCGACGGGCATTCGCAGCTTGTCTACAAGCACGCCATCTCGACGGTCATGCCGTCCCATCCGGTTTCGCTGTTCGAGCCGGACAGCGAAGAGGCCGAGACCTGATTGGAGCCGCGCGAGCGTCCTGAGGACGGGCTCGGCAAGGGGCCCGGCGACGACACCGGAACGACGAGAGCCGCGCCGACGCGCGCGCTCGTGATCCTGCCCGACGTGCGCACGAGCGGCGACGGGGAGGGCGCGGCCACGCGCTCCGCCGAGGGGCGGCTCGAGGAAGCGGCCGGCCTCGCCGAAGCCGTGAACCTCGACGTCCGCGACAAGGTCATCGTGCCGCTGCGGAAGCCGACGCCGGCGACGCTGATCGGCTCGGGAAAAGTCGAGGAGCTGGCGGCGCTCGTCCGCATCCACGAGGCGGAGCTCGTCGTTGTCGACCATCCGCTGAGCCCCGTGCAGCAGCGCAACCTGGAGAAGGCCTGGTCGGCCAAGGTGCTCGACCGCACAGGGCTGATCCTGGAGATCTTCGGGGACCGGGCCCAGACGAAGGAGGGCCGGCTCCAGGTCGAGCTCGCCCACCTCAACTACCAGAAGAGCCGGCTGGTCCGCTCCTGGACCCACCTCGAGCGCCAGAGGGGCGGCTTCGGCTTCCTCGGCGGCCCGGGCGAGACGCAGATCGAGGCCGCCCGCCGGCAGATCCACACGCGCATCCGGCAGATCGAGAAGGATCTCGGCGCCGTGCGCAACATGCGCTCGGTCCACCGCGCCAAGCGGAAGGGCGTGCCGCAGCCGGTGCTGGCGCTCGTCGGCTACACCAATGCCGGCAAGTCGACGCTCTTCAACAGGCTGACCGGCGCGGACGTGCTCGCCAAGCACATGCTGTTCGCCACCCTCGACCCGACGCTGCGCCGGGTGAAGCTGCCGCATGGCGAGGAGGTGATCGTCTCCGACACGGTCGGCTTCATCTCGGAGCTGCCGACGACGCTCGTCGCCGCGTTCCGGGCGACGCTCGAGGAGGTCGTGGAGGCCGACATCATCCTCCATGTCCGCGACATCGCCGCGCCCGAATCGGCGGCGCAGGCGGCGGACGTGCAGCAGGTGCTGCGCGAGCTCGGCGTCGATCCCGAGGCGCCCGGCCGCGTCGTCGAGGTCTGGAACAAGATCGACCAGCTCGACGAGGAGACGCGCGAGGCCCTCAGGCGGAAGGCTTCGACGAGCCCGGTGAAGGCGGTCCCTGTCTCCGCCGTCACCGGGGAGGGGCTCGACGCCCTGCTTGGCACGATCGAGGAGATGCTTCTCGGCAGCCGCCCGACCGTCACGCTCGATCTCTCGCCGGAGCAGAGCGGCGAGGCGCCCTGGCTCTACGAGAATGCCGAGGTGCTTGAGCGCTCGAGCGAAGCGGAGACCGGCCGGACGCGCCTCGTCGTGCGCATCCCGGAAAAACGCATGACCGCCTTCCAGGACTGGATGCGCCGCATCGGGGCGTCGCCGGCGCCGCGCTGAATCCGGCTCTCAGCCGGCGTCCTCCGCCTCCAGGCGCTTCGCCGCGCTCCAGAGCGCCTCCATCTCGTCCAGGCTTGCCTCCGCCGGCGACCGGCCCCTGGCTTGAAGCCCGCGCTCTATCGCCCTGAACCGCCTTCTGAATTTGGAATTCGTGCCGCGCAGGGCCGCCTCCGGGTCGACGCCGGCATGGCGGGCGAGGTTCGCCACGGCGAAGAGGATGTCGCCGATCTCGTCCTCAACGCGGCGCGCGTCGCGCGCGGGATCCGAAAGCTCGGCCTCGAACTCCGCGACTTCCTCACGGATCTTGTCGAGAACCGCCCGTATGTCGTTCCAGTCGAAGCCGACCGTGCCGGCGCGCTTCTGGAGCTTCACGGCCTCCATGAGCGCCGGCAGCGCCCGGGGCACCTCGTCGAGGAGCCCGTGCTCGGCCGCCGGCCGCCGCGCGCGCCGCTCCGCCTTTTCCTCGGCCTTGATCTCGTCCCAGCGCACCTTCACGGCCGCCGCGTCCTCGGCATCGCCGGCGGCGAAGACGTGCGGATGGCGGCGCACCATCTTGGTGGCGATGGCGTCGACGACGTCGCCGAAGGCGAAGGCGCCTTGCTCCTCGGCCATGCGCGCATGGAACACGACCTGCAGCAGGAGATCGCCGAGCTCGTCCTTCAGGTCGTCGAGGTCGCCGCGGGCGACGGCGTCGGCGACCTCGTAGGCTTCCTCGATCGTGTAGGGCACGATCGTCGCGAAGCTCTGCTCCAGATCCCAGGGACAGCCCGTGCCGGGCGTCCGGAGGGCAGCCATGATCGCGAGCAGGCGGTCGATGTCGTGTTCGGTCTTCATGTGGCCATCCGTAGCGCATGCGCAGTCGGGAAACGAGACGGGGGAGCGACGGCGGAGGGAGCACCGCGCCGCACATGCCCCGTAGCCTCCACGGATGCGATTTCGCATAAGATATATTATGGAACCTGAATGGCCGTCCGGGTCGGCTGAGGCGCGTGGCAATCCGACGATCTCTACCGGACGGGAAGCGATCGCCGGCCGGGTCAGTCGTCGAGCGGCAGCTCGAAGCTCATCCCGTCGAAGGCGGGCTCGACGTTGTCCGGCAGGCGCGCCTGCAGCGCACCGTAATCGAGGTCGACGTGCATGTGCGTGAGGATCGCGCGGCGCGGCTTCAGCCGCTCGATCCAGGCGAGCGCCTCGTCGACCGAGAAATGGCTCGGATGCGGCGTGTGGCGGAGCGCATCGACGATCCACACGTCGAGGTCCTGCAGCCGGTACTGCGCCTCGTCGTCGAGGTCGTTCACGTCGGGCGAGTAGCCGAGCCCGCCGACCCGGAATGCGAGCGACCGGGTGCGGCCGTGGACCTGCGCGACCGGCAAGGCGGCGAGGGGGCCGCCCTGCCCCGCGATCGTGACCGTCCGCCCGGGCTCGATCAGGTGGCCGTTCAGGATCGGCGGGTAGTCGCTGCCCGGCGGCGTCTCGAAGCAATAGCCGAAGCCTTCCTTGAGCCGCGCCATCGTGGGCGCGTCGGCATGGACGTCGACGCGGCGGCGCATGTTGATGACGAAGCCGCGCAGATCGTCGATGCCGTGGATGTGGTCGGCGTGGGCATGCGTGTAGAGGACGCCGTCGAGCGTGCCGAACCCGGCGTCGATCGCCTGTTCGCGGAGGTCCGGGCTGGTGTCGACGAGGACGCGCGTGACGCCCCCAGGCTCGATGCGCTCCAGCAGCAGCGAGCAGCGGCGGCGCCGGTTCTTCGGCTCGTTCGGGTCGCAGGCGCCCCAGTGATTGCCGATGCGCGGCACGCCCGGCGAGGAGCCGCAGCCGAGCACGGTGACCTTCAGCCTGGCCAAGCCGGCCTCCTCAGAAGGCCGGCACGCGCGAGAACAGCCGGAAGAAGTTCCGGCTCGTCTCGTCGGCAATGGCCTCGAGCGACACGCCGCGGACCTCGGCGAGGACCTCCGCGGTGTTGCGCACGAAGGCCGGCTCGTTGCGCCTGCCCCGGTGCGGCGGCGGCGCGAGATACGGCGCGTCCGTCTCCACCAGGATGCGGTCGCCCGGCAGGTCGCGCGCGATGGCGCGGATTTCCTCGGAGTTCCTGAAGGTCAGGATGCCGGAGAACGAGACGTAGTGGCCGAGCCGGATGCCGGTCTCGGCGAGCTTCCGGCCCGACGAGAAGCAATGGAGCACGGCTGGAAACGCGCCCTTTGCCGATTCCTCCTCGAGGATCGCCGCCATGTCCTCGTCCGCGTCGCGCGAATGGATGACGAGCGGGAGGCCGGACCGGCGCGCCGCCTCGACGTGGACCCGCAGGCCCTGGGCCTGCGCCTCGCGGGGCGCGTTGTCGTAGAAATAGTCGAGGCCCGCCTCCCCGATCGCCACCACCTTGGCGTCCTGCGCATGCCGGAGCAGGTCGTCGGCCGTGACGTCGAGCTCCTCGTCCGCGTTGTGAGGATGCGTGCCGATCGACCTGTATACGTTCGGGAATCGGTCCGCGACGGCCTTCACGCGCTCGGCCTGGCGCACGCGGGTCGAGATGGTGACCATGCGGGCGATGCCGGCCGTCTCGGCGCGGGCGACGATGTCGTCGAGCTCGTCGGCGAAATCGGGGAAGTCGAGATGGCAATGGCTGTCGACGAGCATCGGTCAGGCGCCCTCGCCTGCCGCGTCCTTCTCCACGTAGCGCGGAAAGATCGCCTGCGGCGTCGGCAGCGCCGTGCCGGCGGCGAGGCGCCCGGCCTGGCCGAGATCGGCGAAGGTGCGGCGGTCCTGCGGGACCGCGAGCAGGTCGAGCAGCTTCGCCGCGGCGGCCGGCATGACGGGCTGGACGAGGATCGCGACCTGCCGCAGCACCTCGGCCGTGACGTAGAGGACGGTCGCCATCCGCGCCGGATCGGTCTTGCGCAGCGCCCACGGCTCCTGCCCTGCGAAATAGCGGTTGGCGTCGCCGACCACCTGCCAGATTGCGGCGAGCGCCGCATGCAGGGCCTGCTCCTCGAACGCGGCGCGGCAACGCGCCAGAAGCGCGTCCGCGGCGTCGAGCATCTCGCGGTCCGCCTCGGAGAGCGCGCCGGGCTGCGGCACGGCGGCGCCGGCGTTCCGTGCGATCATGGACAGCGAGCGCTGCGCGAGATTGCCGAGGTCGTTGGCGAGGTCGGCGTTGATGCGCCCGACGATCGCCTCGTGGCTGTAGGAGCCGTCCTGCCCGAACGACACCTCGCGCAGGAAGAAGTAGCGCACCGCGTCGAGCCCGTAATGCTCGATCATGCCGAACGGGTCGATGACGTTGCCGACGGACTTCGACATCTTCTCCCCGCGGTTGAAGAGGAAGCCGTGGGCGAAGACGCGCCGGGGCAGCGGCAGGCCGGCCGACATCAGGAATGCCGGCCAGTAGACCGCGTGGAAGCGCACGATGTCCTTGCCGATGACGTGGAGGTCCGCCGGCCAGTAGCGCCAGCGCGGGGCGTTCTCGTCGGGGAAGCCGGCGGCGGTGACGTAATTGGTGAGCGCGTCGACCCAGACGTACATTACGTGGCGCGGGTCGGACGGCACCGGCACGCCCCAGTCGAAGGTCGTGCGCGAGATCGATAAATCGTTGAGCCCGGCCTTCACGAAGCTCGCGACCTCGTTCCGCCGCTCGCGCGGGCCGACGAAATCGGGATTGGCCTCGTAATGGGCGAGGAGCCGGTCCTGGTAGGCGGAGAGGCGGAAGAAGTAGCTTTCCTCCTCCACCCATTCGACCGGCGAGCCGAGCGGCTCGCGGCGGATGCCGTCGTCGCCGAGCGTGGTCTCCTTCTCGTCGAAGAACGCCTCCTGGCGCACCGAGTACCAGCCGGAATACGTGTCGAGATAGATGTCGCCGGCCGCCTCCATGCGGCGCCAGATCTCCTGGCAGGCGCGGTGATGGCGCGCTTCCGTCGTGCGGATGAAATCATCGTTGGAACAGCCGAGCGCGGCGACGAGGTCGCGGAAGCGCTGCGAATTGCGGTCGGCGAGCGCGCGCGGCGTGATTCCTTCGGCGACCGCCGTCTGCTGCATCTTCAGGCCGTGCTCGTCGGTGCCGGTGAGGAAGAACACGTCCTTGCCGTCGAGCCGGTGGAAACGCGCGATCGCATCGCTCGCCAGCGCCGTGTAGGCGTGGCCGATGTGGGGAACCCCGTTCGGATAGAAGATCGGGGTCGTCAGATAGTAGGTCGGCTTCTCGGGCATCGGGTCTTCAGGCTGTGACGAGGCGGCGGGCGCCGGGCGCTCCGGCGGCCGCCGTCGCCTCCAGGAGATCGAGGACGTACTGCTTGCGGTCGAGATTGAAGGCCTCGACCTCCCGGCCGGAGAGGGTCGCCTTTTCCCACAGCTCCGCCCAGGTGACAAGCGGCACGGAAGCCGGGCGGGCGGCCGGGTCGGGCTCCGCCATCGCCCTCACCCGGCGATGCAGGTAGCCGTAGAGGAGCTCGGTCACCTGGGTGTAGCCGCCGCTGCGCGGGTCGGACCCGATGTCCGCGAGCCGGTGCAGGGCGCCGC
>JAEZEK010000202.1 GCA_023417735.1 Pseudomonadota bacterium
GGCCCGAGCGCCGCGGCCGCCCGCAGCCTGCCGTCCAGGGCGTCCACGACGGCCCGCCCCTCGTCGATCCGCTCGCCGAGCGCCGCCAGCGTCTCGCCGGAGCGGCCGTTCACGTCCGCGATCGCCCGCTCCAGGCCGCCGAGCGCCAGGCGCGTCTCCTCGAAGACGCGCTCATACGCCTCGTGATAGGCGCGCAGGCGCTTCAGCTCGCGGTACATCGCGGCCACGCGCGCGCTTGTCACGACGAGCGCGATCACGAGCACGCCCTCAACCAGATAGGAGGTCATCGAGCATGTCCTCGTTGGTGTCCACGAAGTCCTCGATCCGCAGCGTGTAGACGGAATCGGAGCGGCCGAGCTCGCACCAGAAGAGCGGCTGGCCGCCGCATTCCAACCGCACCTTGCTGCGCGGGCCGGCGTCGAGCGCCAGCACGGTGCCGACCTTCAGGCCGGCGATCTCGCCGAGCGTCATCTGCTTCTCGTCGAGGATGGCGGTGAGGCTCACCTCGGTGCGCGCAACCTCCGACTGGATCTGCCGGGTCCAGCGCGGATCGCGCGGCGACACGTCGCCGGAGAGCACCCGGGCGAGGTTCTGCCGCATCGGCGTGAGCGCCGATTGCGGGATGACGACGAACATCTCGCCGCCGGAATCGAGCGCCTGCAGTGCGAGCCGCGCGACGATCGCCGGATTGTTGCGGCGGCCGATCACCGCGAAATCGAGCCGCGTCTCGATCCGCTCGAACCTGAACGGCGTTTCCGCGACGGATGCGAAGCACGCCTGAAGGGCGGCCGCGGCGAGGTCGAAGACCAGCTGGCCGAGCCGCATCTCGATCGTGCTGATCGGCCGGTCCTCCGCGCCGCGCCGTTCGGCCCCGTCGCCGCCGAAGAGCGCCTCGATGAGGGCGTCGAGGCTCGGCCGGTCGAGCCCGACGAGGATGCGCGTGTCCCACTCGCAGGCGTAGAAGACCGCGGCGACGGCGCCCCCTTCATAGGCCGAGATGATGTCGCCGACCCGGCACGTCTCGACGCCCTCGAGGCTCAGGAGGACCGGCGAGGGCGAGAGCGGCCGCAGGCTGTCCGCGCACATCGTCGCGAGCCGGTCGAACACGACCTTCAGCATCGGCATCCGGTCGATCGAGATGCCGGCGACGTCGAGGAGCCGGTCCGGGACGCCCCCCGGACGGACCGTCGCAATCTCTTCCGCTTCCGCCGTCATCGGCCTCACGCCGCCTGCTTCTGGGGAACGTCCCGGGAGCCGCCCGAGATCGTCTCGCTCTCCACCTCGTCGATGGAGGGCCGGTCGAGCGAGGAGATGGTCTTCCGACCGTGCTCGAGCGCGATCTGCGGCATCGCGCCGTTCATGAAGGCGAGCAGCGTCTGCTTCACGATCACGAATAGGCGGCACCTCTTCTCGCGCCCGACCTTCACCTTGTGGGCGAGCGGCGAGACGATCGCATAGGACAGGAAGATGCCGGCGAAGGTTCCGACGAGCGCGGCCCCGATCAGCCCGCCGAGGAGCTCGGGCGACTGGTCGAGCGCGCCCATCGCCTTGATGACGCCGAGCACCGCCGCCACGATTCCGAGCGCCGGCAGGCCTTCCGCGACCGAGACGAGCGCGTGATAGGGCTTCAGCTTGTCGCGGTTGATGGTGTGGATCTCCTCGTCCATCAGCGCTTCGATCTCGTGCGTGCGCGCATTGCCGATGATGATGAGCCGGCAATAGTCGCAGATGAAATGCGTGAGATCCTTGTCGGCGAGGACGCTCGGGAAGCGCTTGAAGATCTCGGACTGCTCGGGGTTGTCGATGTGCTCCTCGACCTCGTTGCGCGCCTTGCTCCTGAGGTCGCGCATGAGCACGTAGAGCAGTCCGAGAAGATCGAGATAGTCGCGCTGCTTGGGACCCGATCCGAGCACGGCGCTGACGCTCGCCCGCCCCGTGTCGGCGACGGTGGCGAGCGGGTTGGCGATGATGAACGTGCCGAGCGCCGTCCCGCCGATGATGACGAATTCCCAGGGCTGCCAGATCACCCCGATGTGCCCGCCCATGGCGGCGAAGCCCCCGAGCATGCAGCCGAGCGCAATGACGAGACCGATGAAGAACCCCAACGCCTCAGCTCCGGATGCAAGCTCTCCCCGGACGGGTCCATAAGGTGCAAGGCTTGCGCGAAACTGGCCCACGCCAGCTTCGGGCAAGCCGGGTCGGCGATGGTCGCACGTGTCGGGCCATCGATGGGATCGCCGTGCTGACCACCGCCACCGCCTACCAGTTCGTCGCCGGGAACATCACGCAGTCGCTGACGCGAACGGCCGAGCAGCCGGTCGTGGCGCGCGAGAGCGCGTACTACCTGGAAGCCATCGCCAAGGTGAAGTCGATCGAGGACTTCATGAAGGACGACCGCCTGTTCGCCTACGCCATGAAGGCGCACGGGCTCGGCGACATGACTTATGCCAAGGCGTTCATGCGCAAGGCGCTGGAGGGCGGGATCGACGATGCCGAAAGCTTCGCCAACAAGCTGAGCGACACGCGCTACCGCGACTTCGTCGAGACCTTCAACTTCGTCCGGCACGGCGCCAATGCGACGGTGTTCACGCGGGCGCAGCAGGGCACCGTCGACCGCTATGTCCGCCAGACGCTCGAGGAGGATGCCGGCGCGGCGAACGAGGGCGTGCGGCTCGCGCTCTACTTCGAGCGCAAGGCCGCCTCCGTAAAGAGCGCCTACGGCCTGCTCGCGGATCCGGCGCTCCTGAAGGTCGTGCAGGTGGCGTTCGGGATTCCGGCGACGATCTCGACGGCGGACATCGACCGCCAGGCGGATCTCCTCGATTCCAAGCTCGACATCGCCGACCTGAAGGATCCGGAGAAGGTGAAGAGGCTGATGCAGCGCTTCACCGCCATGTGGGACATCGAGAACGGCACTGCCGCCGCGACCTCCCCCGCCATCCTCATCAGCCAGCCGCGCGAGGCCGGCATCGGC
Source organism: Pseudomonadota bacterium (assembly GCA_023417735.1). Classification (GTDB taxonomy): domain Bacteria; phylum Pseudomonadota; class Alphaproteobacteria; order Rhizobiales; family Afifellaceae; genus Propylenella. The sequence continues at coordinate 2,975 of JAEZEK010000202.1, forward strand.
GCCGACCTGCTGATGAGCCTGCAGCGCCTGAAGCTCGGAGGCTCGTGATGGAGAGCGGCCTCTACGTCGCCCTCTCGGGCCAGATCGCGCTGGAGCGGCGGCTCGACACGATCGCGCGCAACATGGCGAATGCCAGCACCGCGGGCTACCGCGCCGACGAGGTGAGCTTCGAGGCGGTCATTGCAGGGATGCGGGATCCGGTCGCCTTCGCCTCCGCCGGCGAGACCTTCATCCTGCGGCAGCCGGGCGCACTGACGCAGACCGGCAATCCGCTCGACGTTGCCGTCGACGGCGACGCCTGGCTCGGCATCGCGACGCCCGCCGGCACCGCCTACACCCGCGACGGCCGGATGCGGATCAACCCGGCCGGCGAGTTGCAGACGCTCAACGGCTACCCCGTCCTCGACGTCGGCAACGCGCCCATCCTGCTCGACCCGAACGGCGGCGAGGTGAAGATCGCGCGCGACGGCATGATCACGCAGGACGGGCAGCAGATCGGCGCGATCGGGCTGTTCCGGATCGAGCCGGCGGCGGGCCTCGCCCGCTACGACAACTCAGCCGTCATTCCCGACATCGCGGCCGCGCCGGTGCTCGACTTTACGGCGAACGGGATCGCCCAGGGCTTCGTCGAGGGCTCGAACGTCGACCCGATCCGCGAACTGACCAGGCTCATCATGGTGTCGCGCACCTTCGAGGCGACTGCGACCGCCATCGCCGACACCGAATCGTCGCTGAAGGACGGCATCCGCACCCTCGGGGGGAGAAGCTGAGCCCTGACGGCGCGCCGTCCGGTCGGCGCTCTCCGAAGCGGCCGCGCCGGTGAGCGCGCTCGATCGCGTCGCGGCCGCCCTCGCCTCCGGGCCGGGCTGGGCGCCGGCGCTGCGCATGAGCGGCGTCGTGACGGAGGTCGCGCCGACCCACTTCCGACTTGCCGGCCTGTCCCACTTCCTGAAGCTCGGCGACTGCATCGGGGTGGCGGAGCACGGGCCGGAGCCCGTCGGCGAAGTGGTCCGCATCGACGATGCCGGCGCGACCGTGAAGCCCTATGCCAATCGTGTCGAGGTCGGGCCGGGCACGCGCGCCTTCCGGATCGGGCCGCTCGCCATTGCACCCGACGCGGGCTGGAAGGGCCGCGTCATGGACGCGCTCTGCCGGCCGATCGACGGAGACGGGCCGCTCCTGCCCGGCATGGAGCCGCGGCCGGTCGATGCCGCGCCGCCGCCCGCGATAAGGCGCGCGCGGGCGACGGCGCCGGTCGCGGCCCGCGG
>JAEZEK010000221.1 GCA_023417735.1 Pseudomonadota bacterium
ACCCGACGCTGCCGATCAGCGCGAACTCGTTCCTGCTGTCTCTCCGAACCATGCTCGATCCTTCGCGCGCGAAGGGCCTGGACGCCCGGGTCGGCTTCCGGCTGGGCGAGGAGACTTATCTGGGGCGGCTCAAGGGCGGCGCGCTGGAGATCGCGCCGCGCCCGATCGAGGATGCCGACGTCACGTTCGCTGCCGCGCCCGCCGTGCTCGCCGCGGCGATCTACGGCGGAGAGCCGCTCGAGGCGCTGGAGGCGGCAGGCGTTCTCCGCCTGGAGGGCGACCGCCGCCTGGCGACCCGGTTCGTGACGCTGTTCCCGCTCCCGCCGAAGGTGGAGCCGCCGGTCTGAGCCGTGGCTATCCCACCCGCCGCGGCTCGCCGGCGAAGACGCTGAGCCCCAGCCAATTCTGCATGGACCGGGCGATCGCCGGGTCGCCGGTCACCTCGAGATTGCCGGCGTCGATCTCCTGCCGGAGGGCGGAGAGCCCCATCCAGATCGCCGTCATCGATCTCAGCGATCCCCGGACGAGCAGGTCGATCTCGAAGCCGGGATCGAATCCGCAGAGGTCGACGGCGCCGCTGTCCACGATCAGCCACCAGTTCCGGCGCGATTCCGAAAGTTCCGGATACAGGAACTGAATCGTGCAGCGCCGGGGCGGCAGCGGTTCGGGTCTGAGGTTTCGCCGCATGTCCCACATCAGCAGCGAAGGGTCGAGATTCTTCAGCGAAAGCTGCGACTCGACCCAGCGCTGGCCCCAGAATCCGACTCCGAGAACGATCGGCCGCAAGTCCTCGCCGGCATCCGACAGACGGTACTCCACCACACCCTTCTCGTTCCGCGCGGCCAGCACGACACCGGCCCTCTCCAGTTCCTTGAGCCGCTTGGAGAGGAGCGCCGGCGACATGCGCGGCACGCCGCGGCGGAGTTCGTTGAAGCGAGTCGCACCGCAGAGAAGCTCCCTGATCACGAGGATCGTCCAGCGCGAGCAGAGCACTTCGGACGCCATCGCGACCGGACAGAACTGCCCGTACCCTCCGCGATCGCTCATCCGATCCTCCCTCGGAACGTTCCTGGAAGTTTACCTCACTCTGCGCTCCGCACCTAAGCCCGCAGTACAGTTCGTGAACTGGATTCCGACGGCATCCGGCGCGAGCCTGCAGCCTCCAGACCCTCAGAAGGAGGTTTGCCATGACGAGTATCGCAGGTTTCGCCCCGCATCCCGCCGCTCAGAACGCCGGGCAGCCGGCAACGATCGTCGAGATCGCACACGGCCTCAAGGAGGTCTTTGCCGCCAAGGCCGAACACTACGACGAGAACGATGAATTCGTCGCCGCCAACTATGCGCTCCTCAAGGATGCGGGGCTCGTCGAGGCGGGTGTCCCGCGCGAGATCGGCGGCCGTGGGGCAGACATCGGCGAGTTGGCGGAGATGCTGCGCGTCCTCGCGCATGGCTGCGGCTCCACCGCCCTCGCCTTCTCGATGCACACCCACCAGGTTGCCGTCCCGGCCTGGCGCTGGCGGCACCAGAAGGTCGCCGCCGTCGAGCCTCTCCTCAAGCGGGTGGCCTCCGAACGGATCGTCCTGCTTTCGAGCGGCGGCTCGGACTGGATCGCAGGATCCGGGACCGCGACGCGGGTAGAGGGCGGCTACCGGATCAGCGCGCGGAAGGTCTTCACCTCGGGGGCGAGCGCCGGCGACATCCTGATGACCGGGGCTCTTCTCCGCGATGAGGATGGCACGGACAAGGTGCTGCACTTCGCGGCGCCGATGAAGGCGCCCGAGGTCAGGATCGAGGAGACGTGGCGGACGCTCGGCATGCGCGGCACCGGCTCGCACGACGTCGTGATCGACGGCCTGTTCGTGCCGGATGCGGGGGTCGCCCTCGCCCGCCCGGCCGCCAGGTGGCACCCGCTCTTCCAGATCATCGCCACCATCGCGTTTCCGCTGGTCTACGCCGTCTATCTCGGCGTCGCCGAGAGCGCGCGCGACATAGCGCTGGCGAGCGCAAGGACGAGGCGGCAGTCGAGCGACGTGCTCGAGCTCGCGGGGCGGATGGACACCGCGCTCCGGGCCGCGAGGCTCGCCCATCGGTCGATGATCGCCGCCGCCGAGCGGAACGCGCCATCGGCGGAGACCGTCAACGACGTCATGATCGGCCGGTCGCTGGTCGCAGATCACGCGATCCGGGCGACCGAGCTGGCGATGAAGCTGGCGGGCGGCGCCTCCTTCTACCGGCGGAACGGCCTCGAGCGGCGCTTCAGGGACGTCCAGGGGGCCCGCTTCCACCCCCTGCAGGCCGGCCCGCAGGCACGCTATGCCGGCGCGATCGCGCTCGGCCAGCCGATCGACGAGATCTTCTGAACCCGCGAAAGACCGTCCTTCCCCTCGGCCCGGCCTCCCCCCTCGGTCCCGCCGAGGGGGCAAAAGCCATAGCCGGCACGCGGACATTGTGGCATCGTTCCAGGCGCAGCTCCGGAAGAGGGCAGCGAATGGGGAAACGCGCTTTTGGTCGAGTTCGGCGGATTTGATCGCGTTGCCGGCGTTCTGATGACGGCCGTGCTCCTGGCCGGGGCAGGACCCGCCGCGGGCCAGCAGGCGGCCGCCGGACAGGGCGGCAGCCCCGCGGCCGAGGAGCGCATAGCGGCCGTGCTCGGCATTCCCGGCGATCCGGCCTACGGCGAATATCTCGGCGGCGAATGCGTCACCTGCCACCAGCAGTCCGGAGCGTCTTCCGGCATTCCGCCGGTGGTAGGCCACGAGGAGGACTACCTCGTCCGCGCCCTCGTCGAGTACCAGCTCGGCCTGCGCAGCAATCAGGTCATGAACATGATCACTTCGAGGCTCGGCGAGGAAGAGATCGCCGCGCTCGCCGCATATTTCGCGGGCCTCGATCCGAATTGAACACGACCGGCGGCAGCCGGCCCATTTGGGAGGGAGCGATGACGGGGTTCAGCAGGAGACGGTTCAACACATTCCTGGCGGCCGGGGCGGCCAGCCTTGCGCTACCCACGCATCTGCGCGCGCAGGGCAAGCCGCGCGTGGTGGTGGTCGGCGGCGGCGCGGGCGGGGCGACGGCCGCCAAATACGTCGCCAAGGATTCCGCAGGCGCAGTCGACGTGATCCTCATCGAGGACAGCGACCGCTTCACGACCTGCTTCTTCTCGAACCTCTATCTCGGCGGGTTCCGCGACCTCGATTCGATCACGCACGGCTACGACCAGCTGACCTCGGCCTACGGCATCGAAAAGGTCACGGCGATGGCGACGGCAGTCGACCGCAGCGCCAAGACCGTGACGCTCTCGGACGGCTCCACCGTCGCCTACGACCGCCTCATCCTGTCGCCGGGCATCGACCTGATCTACGATTCGGTCCCGGGCTACAGCGAGGAGGCGGCGGAGATCGCCCCGCATGCCTGGAAGGCCGGGCCGCAGACCGAGCTCTTGAAGGCGAAGCTCGACGCCCTCGAGGACGGCGAGAACATCGTCATGGTGGCGCCGCCGAATCCCTTCCGCTGCCCGCCGGGCCCCTACGAGCGGGTCTCGATGATGGCGCATGTGCTGAAGAGCAAGGGATACACCAGGTCGAAGATCTTCGTGATCGACGCCAAGGACCAGTATTCCAAGCAGGCGCTCTTCGAGGAGGGCTGGACCAACCATTACCCCGGCATGGTCGAATGGTATGGCCCGAGCGTGCATGGCGGCGTGAAGCAGGTCGACGTCGAGGCGGGGACGGTCGAGACGGAGCTCGACACGTTCGAGGGCGCGCTCCTCAACATCATCCCGGCGCAGCGGGCCGGCGCGATCGCGCTCGCGGCGGGCGTGGGGGACGAGAAGGGCTTCTGCCCCGTCGACCCGGCCTCCATGCGCTCGAAGGTGGACGAGGCGGTCTTCGTCATCGGCGATGCGGCGATCGCCGGCGACATGCCGAAATCCGGCTTCTCCGCCAACAGCCAGGCGAAGGTCGCGGCGATGGCGGTGCGCGGCGACCTCACCGGTTCCCGCGTCTTCCCGGCGCGGTATTCCAACACCTGCTGGTCGCTGATAGAGACCGACGACGGCGTGAAGGTGGGCGCGCAATACGAGCCGACGCCGGAGAAGATCGCCTCGACCACGACCTTCATCAGCCAGACGGGCGAGACGAGCGACGTCAGGCTCCAGACCTACAAGGAATCGCTCGGCTGGTACGACGGGATCATCGCCGACATGTTCTCGTGAGAACTGTCCGGCAAGGCTGCCGGCAGGTCGGAACAGGAACGGGACGGCCCAGGCCGTCCCGCTCGCAAACGATGGCCGTCGCAGCGCCTATTGCGGCGCGGTCGGGGCTCCGCCGGCGGGAGGCGTAGCGTCGCCGGC
>JAEZEK010000286.1 GCA_023417735.1 Pseudomonadota bacterium
CAGCCGCTCACTTGAGCGGCGCCATCACCATGACCATCTGCCGGCCCTCCAGGCGGGGCATCTGCTCCACCTTGCCGAGGTCGACCACCTCGTCGCGGACCTTGGTGAGCACGTCCATGCCCAGCTGCTGATGCGCCATCTCACGGCCGCGGAAACGCATGGTCACCTTGACCTTGTCGCCCTCGGTCAGGAACTCGCGCACCTTGCGCATCTTGATGCTGTAGTCGTTGTCGTCGATGCCGGGCCGGAGCTTGATCTCCTTGACCTCAACGGTCTTCTGCTTCTTGCGCGCCTCGGCCGCCTTCTTCTGCGACTGGAACTTGAATTTCCCGTAATCGAGGATCTTCACGACCGGCGGACGCGAGTTCGGCGAGATCTCCACGAGGTCGAGCCCGGCCTCGTCCGCGAGCCGGCGGGCTTCGTCGATCGGGACTATGCCGCGGTTCTGGCCTTCGTGGTCGACCAGCTGGACCTGCGGGATACGGATCTCGTCATTGACGCGGGGCCCCTCCTTGACCGGCGGGGGTGCACGATAGGGTCGACGAATGGTCAAATCTCCTGATGTTGTTGCGGATACGGGATATAGGCGGTTTGCGTGCGCAAAACCACCTTTGTGGCGAGAATCCGGGCTTTTGCCCTTGGAGTCAACCGGCTCCCGATCGAGGCCCGGCGCTATCGGAGCGGTTGTGGCCGGCCCGCGACGACAGGACGTCGTCGTAGAGGGCGAGCGTCGCATCGACCATCGCCCCGCCCGAGAACGCGCCGGCATGCCGGCGCGAGCGCCGCGACAAGGCGACACGCTCGCCCGGCGTGAGCGTGAGCGCCGCCGCGATAGCCGAAGACAGGGCGACGGGATCGCCGGGGGCAACGTGCCAGCCGGTCCGCTCGCTCTCCGGAACGTCGGGCGGGACGAGGACGGTTTCGGTCACGGCGCCGAGCGCGGTGACGACGACGGGCACGCCGATCGCCTCTGCCTCGACGGCCGCGCGGCCGAACGCTTCGGGCGCGACCGAGGCGACGACCGCCACATCGGCGATGGAGAGGGCCGCCGGGACGTCGTCGATATGGCCAACGAGGACGACGCGGCCGGCGAGCCCCTTCTCCGCGACGGTCTGCTCCAGCTGCCGCCGGTAGCCGGATCGACCCTGGTCGTCGCCGGCGAGGACAACCACCAGGTCGGGGATGTCGGCGAGCGGCGGGAGGGCGGCCGCGTCGATCAGCACGTACTGCCCCTTCCAGGCGGTGAGGCGGGCGACGTTGAGGACCACCGTCTCGCTGCCCGACAAGCCCCACGCCTTTCGCAGCGCGTTGCGGCGCTCCGAGGTGACGGCGTCCGGATCGAAGTAGGCGAGGTCGGTGCCGCGGTGGATGACGGCGATGTCCTGCCGCGGAATGCCGTAGCGCTCCGCGATCAAATCGGCCGTGTAGGCCGAGTTGGCGATCACCCGGTCGCCGCGGGCCATCACCGAATTGTAGAAGCGCTTCGCCCGCCCCTTCTCCGCATAGATGCCGTGATAGGTCGTGACGAAGGGGGTGGAGGTCGCACGGCAGGCGAAATGGGCGGACCAGGCGGGGGCGCGGCTCCGGGCATGCACGATGTCGACGCCGTGCGCCTCGATTGCGCGGCGCAGCCGCACCGCATTGAGCACGATGTCGAGCGGGTTCTTCGCGCCGAGCGGCATCCTGATCAGTTCGCCGCCGAGCCGGGCGAGCTCGCCTTCCAGCCGCCCGCCCGCGCTCGCGACGAGCGCCCGGTCGCCGCGGCGGACCAGCCCCGCGGCGATATCGAGCGTGGTGCGCTCGGCGCCGCCGGTGTCGAGGGCCGGGATCACCTGCAGCACCGTGGCGGGTCGGGATCTTGACCGCGTCGGCAGGATTGCGCACCTCGGATGACGGCAGAGCAAGAGACATAGAATGGGCGAACTGAGATTGGAACAGCTCACGGTCGGCCAGGACGGCGCGGCACGGCAGATCTGCGTGCTCCATCGCGCCGGCAAGGCGCCCGGCCTGTTCTGGCTCGGCGGCTTCCGCTCCGACATGGCCGGCACCAAGGCGGAAGCGCTCGACGAATGGGCCGGCCGCAGCGGGCACGAGATCACGCGCTTCGACTATTCGGGGCACGGCCGGTCGGGCGGCCGCGTCGAGGACGGCTCCATCACACGCTGGCTGGAGGAGGCGGCGGCGGTGTTCGACCGCTGCGCCCACGGCCCGCAGGTCGTCGCCGGCTCGTCGATGGGGGGCTGGATCGCGCTCCTCCTGGCTCGGCAGCTCAGGGAACGCGGCGAGGCCGAGCGCCTGGCCGGAATGGTGCTGCTCGCGCCGGCCGTCGACATGACCAAGGACCTGATGTGGGACCTTTTCGACGAGGCGGCGAAGCGGGACATCGAGGAGCGGGGTTATCACCTGCAACCATCGACCTATTCGGACGAGCCCTACCGGCTGACCCGGCTCCTCATCGAGGATGGCGGCCGCCACCTCTTCGGGCCGGGGCCGATCGAGGTCGGCTGCCCGGTGCGGGTGATCCAGGGCAAGCTCGATACGGACGTGCCCTGGACGCACGCGACGGCGCTGATGGAGCGCCTCGCCTTCGACGATGCTGTGCTGACGCTCGTTCCGGACGGCGACCACCGCCTGTCGCGGCCGGAGGACATCGCCGTCCTGCTGCGCACCGTGGAGGACCTCGCGGCCGGCTGACGCTTGCCGATCCCGACGCGGCAACCTACCTCCGGCGCGGCGCGCCGAGCCCTGCCTCGTTGGACTTTTCCGCGCTTTCGTGGCACGGACGCGGCGATGGTGAGCGAGATCAAGATCTGCGGAATCTCGACGCGCGAGGCGCTCGACGCGGCGATCGGCGCGGGTGCGACCATGGTCGGATTCGTGTTCTTCGACCGCAGCCCGCGCGCGGTCACGCTCGGCCACGCCGCCGCACTCGCCGGCCGCACCTGCGGCAAGGTCGGCGTGGTGGCGCTCACCGTTGATTCCCCGGACGACGTCCTCGCCAAGATCGCGGAGGATCTGCGGCCGGATTTCATCCAGCTGCACGGCGCCGAAACGCCCGAACGCGCCGAGGAGGTCCGGCGCCGCTTCGCCGTGCGGGTGATGAAGGCGATCGGGGTCGAGGGACCGGAGGACCTGGAGCGCGCGCGCGCCTATGCCGGCGCGGTCGACGCGCTCCTCCTCGACGCCAAGCCGCCGAAGGGTGCCGACCGGCCGGGCGGCAACGCGATCGCGTTCGACTGGCGGCTCATCGCCGGCTTCGAGCCGGGCATTCCTTGGATGCTGTCCGGCGGCCTCTCCGCCGCGAACGTCGCCGAGGCTCTGGCCGTCAGCCGGGCCCGCGCCGTCGACGTCTCGTCGGGCGTCGAGCGCGCGCCGGGGGTCAAGGACCCGCGCCTCATCCGCGAGTTCGTCAATGCAGTCCATGCCGGCGATCCCGACCGGCTCACGGCGAAAGCCGCCTGAACAGACACGGAGGCGATCCGCACGTGAACGAGCAGCCGAACTCCTTCCGCACCGGCCCCGACGAGCGCGGCCGCTTCGGCCTCTATGGCGGCCGCTTCGTCGCGGAGACGCTGATGCCGCTCATCCTGGAGCTGGAACAGGCCTATGCCGAGGCGAAGGACGACCCCGCCTTCCACGCCGAGCTCGCCCACCTCGGCAAGCACTATACCGGCCGGCCGAGCCCGCTCTATTTCGCCGAGCGGCTGACCGCCCATCTCGGCGGCGCGAAGATCTACTTCAAGCGCGACGAGCTGAACCATACAGGCAGCCACAAGATCAACAATTGCCTCGGCCAGATCCTGCTCGCCAAGCGCATGGGCAAGACGCGCATCATCGCGGAGACAGGCGCCGGCCAGCACGGCGTCGCATCGGCGACCGTTTCGGCGCGCTTCGACTTTCCCTGCGTCGTCTACATGGGTGCGACCGACGTCGAGCGTCAGAAGCCGAACGTCTTCCGCATGAAGCTCCTCGGTGCCGAGGTGGTGCCCGTCACGGCCGGCGCCGGCACCCTGAAGGACGCGATGAACGAGGCGCTGCGGGACTGGGTGACGAACGTGGAGTCGACCTACTACCTGATCGGCACGGCCGCGGGCCCGCACCCCTATCCCGAGATGGTGCGCGACTTCCAATCGGTGATCGGCAACGAGGTGCGCGAGCAGGTCCAGGC
>JAEZEK010000343.1 GCA_023417735.1 Pseudomonadota bacterium
TCCGCGCATATCTGGGGGGGCGGGCGGGGCTCCCCCGCACGGCGTGGTCGGTCGCCGCCTACTGGCGGCGCGGCGCGGCCGGCGACAGCGACCTGGACGATTGAGGCCACGGGCGCGGCAGGGCTCCGGCGCATGGAGAACGTCCTCGCACAGCGGGCTTTCACGGGCCGTCTCCACCGGGCATGATCGCGCGCCAATTGGACGAATCGCGACCGTGCCGACCAGCTCACCGGCAGGAGTGCCGGAAGACACCGAACCGCCGTTTGCAGCATGGTGAACGGCGTCGCCTCACGGCCGGACCCGATCCCTGCGGCGCGAACCGTGGCGACCGAAGGCCAGGCCCTGGCGCTCACCTTCGGGTCGAGCGTGGCGGTCGTCGGCGGCGCCTCGCTGCTCTACCCGGTCCTCACCGTCATCGCCACCGATCTCGGGGTGCGCGAGGAGGAGATCGGCTACGTGATGGCCGCCTTCTTCATGCCGGCCATCCTGCTCTCGCCGGTCTTCGGCGTCATCGCCGATCTCCACGGCCGGCGCCGGGTGCTGATCTTCGGGCTGGCCCTCTTCGGCATCGCCGGAAGCGCCGCCGCGCTGGCCCCTGACTACGGCTGGGTGCTCGCGCTCCGCGCGCTGCAGGGCGTCGGCATGAGCGCCATGTCGCCGCTCACCATCGTCCTCATCAGCGATCTCCTGCCGGCGGAGCGCGAACTGCACGGCCAGGGGATGAAGGTCGTCTTCGACCGCGTCGGCATGATCCTCCTGCCCGTGGTCGGCGGCGGCCTCGCCCTCCTCTCCTGGCGCGCGTCCTTTCTCGTGTTCGCCCTGACGATCCCGCTCGCCGTCGTCGCCTATCTCCGCATGCCGGAGACCGTCAGGCCCGGCACCGAGACCCTCGGCCCCTATCTGCGAAGAACGATATCGGCGGTGCGCCAGCCGCGGCTGGTCACCGCCTACGGCACCGGCTTCCTGCGCTTCTTCCTCGATACGGGCCTCTACACCTACCTGCCGCTCCTGCTGGCGCTGCGCTACCAGACCTCGCCGGCGATCGCGGGCCTCCTCGTGGCGATGTCGGCAGCCGGCTCCATCGTCACCGCCGCCAGCATCGGGCGGTTCCGGCACGTCCAGGCAGAGTGGATGCTCGCTGCCGCGTTCCTGGCAAGCGCCGCGGCCATCGCCGCGATCGCGCTCGGCGCTCCGATCCCGGTCCTGTTCGGGGCAGCCTTCCTGTTCGGGCTCGGCAACGGGGTGATCTCACCGCTGCAGAAGAGCCTGCTCACGCAGCGGACGGAGGCAACCCTGCGCGGCGCGGTCGTCTCCGCCGACCGCGTGATCCAGCAGGTCGGGAAATCCATCGCACCGGTCCTGATGGGGCTCCTGCTCGTCGCCGGGCCGATCGAATGGGTGTTCTGGTCGCTCTGCCTCGCCAGTTCCGCCGGCGCGGCGATCCTGCTCGCGAGCGAGCGGGCGACCCGGGCCGGGTGAAGGCTTCGGCGCTCCAGCCGCAGGGCGGCGCCCGAGCCGCGCCTCAGATCGAGGCGACCAGCCTGCTCGCCTCGCTTTCGGCCTTGAGGCCCGCCGCTCGGCGCTCGCTGTAGCGGCTGGTGAGATAGGCGGAGCGGTCGCGCGTCAGGAGCGTGAACTTGACGAGTTCCTCCATCACGTCGACGACACGCTCGTAGAGCGGCGAAGGCTTCATCCGCCCCGCCTCGTCGAACTCCTGGAACGCCTTGGGCACGGACGACTGGTTGGGAATCGTCACCATCCGCATCCAGCGCCCGAGCAGCCGCAGCGTGTTGACGGCGTTGAAGCTCTGCGAGCCGCCGCTGACCTGCATGACCGCGAGCGTGCGGCCCTGGGTCGGCCTGACCGCGCCGACGGAGAGCGGGATCCAGTCGATCTGAGCCTTCATGATGCCGGAGATGGCGCCGTGCCGCTCGGGGCTGACCCAGACCTGCCCCTCCGACCAGTTCGAGAGGTCGCGCAGCTCCTGCACCTTCGGGTGCGACGCCGGCGCGCCGTCGGGAAGCGGCAGGCCGGCCGGATCGAAGATGCGGGTTTCGCAGCCGAAGCGCTCCAGGAGCCGCGCCGCCTCGAAGGCGAGCAGGCGGCTGTAGGAGCGCTCGCGGAGCGAACCGTAAAGGAGGAGGATGCGCGGCGGATGCGTCGCACCGCCAGGCGGGACGAGCGCCCGAACGTCCGGCATGACGAGAAAGCGATCGTCGAGGGCCGGAAAGAGGTCGTGGTCCGGAAGGTCGCGCCCCCTCATGGCGCCGCCTCGGCGACGGTCGTGCCGGCCCGGCGCTCGGCAAGAGCGCGCCCGTGGCTGTCGGGGAAGTATCTCCGCCCCAGCCAGAGCGAAACGGAAACGAGGCTGATCAGGACCGGCACCTCGACGAGCGGCCCGATCACCGTCGCGAACGCCACCGGCGAGGCAAGGCCGAAGCTCGCGATCGCGACCGCAATGGCGAGCTCGAAATTGTTGCTGGCGGCGGTGAAGGCGATCGCCGCGGTGCGCGGGTAGTCCGCGTCGATCAGCTTGCCCATCGCGAAGCTGATCACGAACATGACGAAGAAGTAGATGGCGAGCGGGATCGCAATCCGCAGCGCATCCACCGGAAGCTCGAGTACCATCCCGCCCTTGAGGCTGAACATCGCGACGATCGTGAAGAGGAGCGCCGCGAGCGTCAACGGCGCGATCCGCGGCAGGAATGCCGCATCGTACCAGGCTTCCCCCTTGCGCGCGATGAGCCAGCGCCGGGTCAGGAAGCCCGCCAGGAACGGGATGCCCAGATAGACGAGCACCGCCTGCGCGATCGTCCGGAAGCTCACGTCGATGACGCTGCCATCGAGGCCGAAGAGCGGCGGCAGCACGCTCAGGAAGAACCAGGCGTAGACGCTGAAGAATAGGATCTGGAAGACCGAATTGAAGGCGACGAGGCCCGCTACGTACTGGTTCGAGCCGCAGGCGAGCTGGTTCCAGACGAGCACCATCGCGATGCAGCGGGCGAGCCCGATGAGGATGACGCCGGTCATGTACTCCGGATGGTCGCGCAGGAAGATGACCGCGAGCCCGAACATCAGCACCGGGCCGATCACCCAGTTCTGGACGAGCGAGAGGAGGAGCACGCGCCTGTCCCGGAACACCAGCGGCAGCTCCTCGTAGCGGACGCGGGCGAGCGGGGGATACATCATCAGGATGAGCCCGATCGCGATCGGCACATTCGTGCCGCCGACGGACATCGCATCGAGCGCGCGCGGGAGTCCGCCGATCGTCGTTCCGAGCACGACGCCGAGTGCCATTGCTGCGAAGATCCAGACCGTGAGATAGCGGTCGAGGAAGGAGAGGCGGCGGGCCGGGGCCGGTGCTGACATGGGACCACTCTGATTTCTTGCCGGAAGCGCGGCACCGCCGGCGGGCCTTTCGGAGGAGACGGTTCTGCTCAGCCGAGGCGCTGGCCGTCCGATCCGACCACGCGCTCACCGTCCTCCTTCGCAAACGCGCCCTGCTGCGGTGCCGGGAGGATGTCGAGGACGGTTTCGGACGGCCGGCAGAGCCGCACGCCGAGCGGCGTCACCACGATCGGGCGGTTGATCAGGATCGGGTGCTCGAGCATGGCATCGACGAGCCGGTCGTCGGAGAGACCCGGGTCGCCGAGCCCGAGCTCCTGGTACGGCGTGCCCTTCTCGCGCAGCAGGTCGCGCGGCTTGACGCCCATCCGCTCGACGAGCGAGACGAGCATGGCGCGGCTCGGCGGCGTCTTCAGGTACTCGATCACGTGCGGCTCTAGCCCGGCATTGCGGATGAGGCCGAGCACGTTGCGCGACGTGCCGCAGGCCGGGTTGTGGTAGATGACGACGTCCACGCTGCTCATGCCGAGCGGCGCTCCGGCGCACGGTCCATCTCCCCGATCTCGGCGAGCTTGCGCGTCAGCGCCATCCGGTCGAGGCTTTGGATGGGGAGGTTGACGAAGACCGAGATGCGGTTCGTCAGCATCCGGCACGCATCGGCGAAGGCGAGGCGCTTCTGCGCCTCCGTGCCCTCTGCCGCAGCCGGGTCGGGAATGCCCCAGTGCGCCGTCATCGGCTGGCCGGGCCAGACGGGGCAGGTCTCGCCCGCCGCGTTGTCGCAGACGGTGAAGACGAAATCGAGCTCCGGAGCCCCGGGCCGGGCGAACTCATCCCAGTCCTTCGACCGGAAGGCGTCGGTCTCGAAGCCGAGGCTGCGAAGGAGCTCGATCGTGTAGGGGTGCACTTCGCCCTTCGGGTGCGAACCCGCCGAATAAGCCTTGAAGCGGCCCCGGCCGTGGCGGTTGAGGAGCGCCTCGGCGAGGATCGAGCGGGCGGAATTGCCGGTGCACAGGAAGAGGACGTTGTAGCGGTGTTCATCCATTGTCGGCCTCCACGGGGGAACAGCACGGAGCAAGGTCGCTGATGAGCGGAGCGCAGACGTCCGGGCGTCCGCCGCAGCATTCCTTGAGCAGGTATCCCGCGAGCTCGCGGAAACGGTCGAGCCGCGCGCGATAGATGATCGTGCGGCTGTGGCGCTCGGCCCCGACCAGCCCCGCGCGCGCAAGCACGGCGAGATGCGTCGACATCGTGTTGTGGGGAACGGCGAGACGCCGGGCGACCTCGCCCGCGGGAACGCCTGCCGGCTCCTCTGCGACGAGCATGCGGAACACGTCGAGCCGGGTCGGCTGGGCAAGCGCCGCAAGGGCCAGGATGGCATCTTCCTTGTCCATTTGTCGATCCTAATCGACACATGGACACTATGCAACGGCAGAGCGGCGCCGCGGTGCGCCTTCAGCGCGGCCCGCGATTGATCTCGATGCCGCTCCCGGGCAGCTCGGCGATGACGCTGTCGAGGTGGTGATAGCCGTGCTGGTCACCGGGAGGCCGCAATGGACGGCCTGCTCACTTCGCGCTCCCTCTTCCCGTGTCGCTCGGCCCGCGGCTCGGCGAGGAGCCAAGCTCACCGCCTCTGCCACGGCGGCCGCCCGTGCCAGAACAAACCCGAGGAGCGGCTGCGGCCGCCGTTATCCCCTCGGAAAGGTCGGGAGGGCAGGCTTGCCGGACGTTGCCGAGGGTGTTGGACGAGATGGACTATGTCACGCGGCATGAGCCGCCGGAGACGCGAAGGGCCAAGGCACAGGGCGGCATCGAGGAGCGGCTGACCGAAGCCGCCGTGATGCTCGCGATGGCCAGTTACATCCTCGACAGCGCATCCGAAGCGACCGTCTCCATCTATCCCGACGGCGAACACGCGAAGCGGTTCGACATACCGGCCTGGCTGCGCCGGGCCGGGTTCGAAAGGAGTGAGACCCTCGGCACGACGACTTATGGCGGCACCTATCGCCGCGGCTTGCAGACGGTCGTCGTCAACCCGCGCGCCGGTGTCGGCGACGTCGTGGGCGTCATCGACGGCCGGATCGTCGTGATCGAATGCAAAGGCGGCACGATCAACAGCACCCATGCGGGGCAGCTGTCACGGCTGCGCCGCGGCCTGTGCGAAGCGGTGGGACTGCTGATGGCGCGACCGGACGACGGAGCCCGGGAGATCGCAGCGGTCCCCTGGACGGCCGAGACGGCGCGTCTGGCGGCCCGCATGGCGCCACGATGCAGGTGCGCAGGGATCGAGATCGCGCTCGTCAGGGACGACGGCACGGTCATCTGGGCGCACGGACCCGGGGTGCAGACCTGAGGGATGGTGCCGCATGCCGGACTCGAACCAGCGACCCTCGCATTACGAATGCGATGCTCTACCGACTGAGCTAATGCGGCCTCGGGCGCCCTCATACTAGGTGGGGCGCGCCGGGGCAAGTGCAACGGCGCGGAACGATCCAGACCCTCGGCCCGGACCGGGCGTACCCGCGGCGGCGTCAGAACAGCCGGAAACGCTGAGGCTCGCGCCGGTCGTCCTCATCCTCCACGACGCCCGGGTCGTCGGGCGGGCGCGTCGGGAACACCGCCTCGTCCGGCTCCGGCCTCGCCGCGGCGGCCTCTTCCGGCGAAGGCTCCGCGGACGCGGCGTCCGGGGATTCGGC
>JAEZEK010000354.1 GCA_023417735.1 Pseudomonadota bacterium
GATCAAGTCCGGCGATAACGACAGTGGGGGAGCCGACCCGGATCAAGTCCGGCGATGACGACCGTGGGCCGACCTCGCCGCGTTCACCTGCAGCGTGGTGCGGCGCTCCCCCCTCCATCTTCAGGGCGGCGATGAAGGCTTCCTGCGGGATCTCGACCTTGCCGAACTGGCGCATGCGCTTCTTGCCCTCCTTCTGCTTGTCGAGGAGCTTGCGCTTGCGGGTGATGTCGCCGCCGTAGCACTTCGCCGTCACGTCCTTCCTGAGCGCCCGCACCGTCTCGCGCGCGATGATGCGCCCGCCGATCGCCGCCTGGATCGGGATCTGGAAGAGGTGCTGCGGGATGAGCTCCTTCAGCTTCTCGCACATCGCGCGGCCGCGCCGCTCGGCCTGGCTGCGGTGGACGAGGACGGAGAGCGCGTCGACCGGCTCGGCGTTGACCAGGATCTGCATCTTCACGAGGTCGCCCTCGCGGTAGCCGGTGATGTGGTAGTCGAAGGAGGCGTAGCCCTTCGAGATCGATTTCAGCCGGTCGTAGAAGTCGAACACCACCTCGTTGAGCGGCAGGTCGTACTGCAGCATGGCGCGGCTGCCGACATAGGACAGGTCGACCTGGATGCCGCGCCGCTCCTGGCAGAGCTTCAGGATGCCGCCGAGATAATCGTCCGGCGTCATGATGGTGGCGCGGATCCACGGCTCGCTGATCTCGGCGATCTTCACCGGGTCCGGCATGTCGGCCGGGTTGTGGAGCTCGATCTCGGTGCCGTCGGTGAGGCGCAGCTGGTAGACCACGGAGGGCGCGGTGGCGATGAGGTCGAGGTTGAACTCGCGCTCCAGCCGCTCCTGGACGATCTCCAGGTGCAGGAGGCCGAGGAAGCCGCAGCGGAACCCGAAGCCGAGCGCGGCCGAGGTCTCCATCTCGAAGCTGAACGAGGCGTCGTTCAGGCGGAGCTTGCCCATGGCGGAGCGGAGATCCTCGAAATCCGCCGCGTCGACGGGAAAGAGGCCGCAGAAGACGACGGGCTGGGCGGGGCGGAAGCCCGGCAGCGGCGTCGCGGTCGGCCGGCGGTCGTCGGTGATGGTGTCGCCGACGGCGGTGTCGGCCACCTCCTTGATGGAGGCGGTGAAGACGCCGATCTCGCCGGCGCCGAGCTCGTCGGTCACGAGCAGGCCCGGCGTCATCACGCCGACGCGGTCGACGTCGTAGACGGCGCCGGTCCGCATCATGCGGATGCGCTGGCCCTTGCGGAGGCTGCCGTCGATGATCCGCACCAGCACCATGACGCCGAGATAGGCGTCGTACCAGCTGTCCACGAGCATCGCCTTGAGCGGGCCGGCGGGGTCGCCCTTCGGCGGCGGCAGGCGGTGGACGATCGCCTCCAGCACGTCGCCGACGCCGAGCCCGGTCTTGGCCGAGATCATGACGGCATCGGAGGCGTCGAGGCCGATCACGTCCTCGATCTGCTGCTTGATGCGCGCCGGCTCGGCGGCCGGCAGGTCGATCTTGTTGAGGACCGGGACGATCTCGTGGTTGTTGTCTATCGCCTGGTAGACGTTGGCGAGCGTCTGCGCCTCGACGCCCTGGGAGGCGTCGACGACCAGCAGCGAGCCCTCGCAGGCGGCGAGCGAGCGCGACACCTCGTAGGCGAAGTCGACGTGGCCCGGCGTGTCGATGAGGTTGAGGCGGTACTCCTCGCCGTTCTTGGCGGTGTAGATGAGGCGCACGGTCTGCGCCTTGATGGTGATGCCGCGCTCGCGCTCGATGTCCATGGAATCGAGCACCTGCTCCTTCATCTCGCGGTCGGTCAGCGTCCCGGTCATCTGGATCAGCCGGTCGGCGAGCGTCGACTTGCCGTGGTCGATGTGCGCGACGATCGAGAAATTGCGGATGTGGTCGAGGGGCGTGCTCATGGCGCGGCATGTAGCATCCGCGCGGGGCCGGTCAAAGCGCGAACGGGCAAGCGGGCTGCGGCTTCGCGGCCGGGACGTTCCTGATATGGTCGCCGGCGAGGTGCGCCGGGCGCGCGGCATCGCCGCCGCCGGCCGGGACGAGGAGCGTTGCGATGGAGCAGGCCGCCGGGCGGGCGTTCGAGGTGAGGCCGGCCGCGGAGGCGGACCTCGCCGGCGTGCTCGCCATCTACAACCACGCGGTCGAGCACACGACCGCGATCTGGAACGACGTGCTGGTCGATCTCGACAATCGCCGGGCCTGGTGGCGCGGCCGGGCCGAGGCGGGCTTTCCGGTGCTGGTGGCGACGGCGGGGAGGGACGTGCTCGGCTACGGGAGCTACGGCCCGTTCCGGCCCTTCGACGGCTACCGGAAGACGGTCGAGCACTCGGTCTACGTCGCGGAGGCCGCGCGGCGGAGGGGCGTCGCGGGCGCGCTCATGCAGGCGCTCGAGGCGGAGGCCCGGCAAGCGGGCATGCACGTGATGGTCGGCGCGATCGCCGCGGACAATGCGCCGTCGCTCGGCCTGCACGAGCGCCTCGGCTTCGCCGAGACGGGGCGGATGCCGGAGGTCGGCCGCAAGTTCGGCCGCTGGCTCGACCTCGTCCTCGTGCAGAAGGTGCTGCGCTGAAGCTCCCGCTACGGGCGCGGGCGAGGCACCGGTCCGGCCTCCAGCGCCGGCAGGGCGGTTGC
>JAEZEK010000373.1 GCA_023417735.1 Pseudomonadota bacterium
TACATCTCCTTCGAGAACGTCACCAAGCGCTTCGGCGACTTCACCGCCGTCGACGACCAGACGCTCACCATCTACGAGCGCGAGTTCTTCGCCCTGCTCGGGCCGTCGGGCTGCGGGAAGACGACGCTCCTGCGCATGCTGGCCGGCTTCGAGCAGCCGAGCGAAGGGGCGATCCTGCTCGAGGGCCGCGACCTCTCCGCGGTGCCGCCGCACCGCCGGCCGGTCAACATGATGTTCCAGTCCTACGCGCTCTTCCCGCACATGAGCGTGGAGAACAACATCGCCTTCGGGCTGAAGCAGGACCGCCTGCCGAAGGCCGAGATCCGCGACCGTGTCGCCGAGATGCTGCGGCTCGTGAAGCTCGAGGGCTTCGCCAGGCGCAAGCCCGACCAGCTCTCCGGCGGCCAGCGCCAGCGCGTCGCGCTCGCCCGCGCGCTCGCCAAGCGGCCGAAGGTGCTCCTCCTCGACGAGCCGCTCGCCGCGCTCGACCGCAAGCTGCGCGAGGAGACGCAGTTCGAGCTCGTCAACCTGCAGGAATCGCTCGGCCTCACCTTCGTGATCGTGACGCACGACCAGGAGGAGGCGATGACGGTCGCCGACCGCATCGCCGTCATGAACCAGGGCCGGATCGTCCAGATCGCGACGCCGGCGGAGATCTACGAGGCGCCGCGGACGCGCTACGTCGCCGACTTCATCGGCTCGGTGAACATCTTCGGCGGGACGGTCGAGGGGCGCGCCGAAGGGGCGGTGACGCTCGCCGGCGAGGACGGCATGCGCCTCCGCGTCGCCAATGCCGATGCCGGACACGAGGCCGGGCGCAGCGCCTGGGTCGCCGTCCGCCCCGAGAAGATCAGGATCGCGCACGAGCCCCCGGCGGAGCGGGAGCGCAACGCGGTCGAGGGCGAGGTCTGGGACATCGCCTATCTCGGCGACATGTCTATCTACAACGTCCGGCTGGCGAGCGGGAAGATCGTGCGCGCGAGCCTCCTGAACGCTGCGCGCTCGGTCGAGCGCCCGATCACCTGGGAGGACCGCGTCTGGCTCTCCTGGGCGAACGATGCCGGCGTCTTGCTGGCGGACTGAGCGATGGCCCGGACCCGCACGCCGCTGCAGCGCCGGATCGTCACCTGGATCCCCTATCTCTGGCTGCTCGCCTTCTTCCTCGCCCCCTTCGTGATCGTCTTCAAGATCTCGCTGTCGGAGACGGCGATCGCGATGCCGCCCTACATGCCGGTCTTCGACGGGCTGGAGGCGATCGGCGAAAAGCTCGCCCAGCTCTCCTTCGAGAACTACGCCTGGCTCGTCGACGACCCGCTCTACTGGCGGTCCTACGTCTCCAGCCTCAGGATCGCGGCGATTTCCACCATCATCGCGCTCCTCGTCGGCTATCCGCTCGCCTACGGCATGGTGCGTGCGCCGGCCGGCTGGCGGCCGATGCTGGTGATGATGGTGATCCTGCCGTTCTGGACCTCCTTCCTGATCCGCGTCTACGCCTGGATCGGCATCCTCAAGCCCGAGGGGCTGCTCAACCAGTTCCTGCTCTGGACCGGCCTGATCGCGAGCCCGCTCTCCATCATCAACACGGACACCGCCGTCTATATCGGCATCGTCTACTCCTACCTGCCCTTCATGGTGCTGCCGCTCTACGCGGTCATGGAGAAGATGGATCCGGCGCTCCTGGAGGCCGCCGCCGATCTCGGGGCCGGGCCGTTCCGGCGCTTCTGGCAGGTCACGGTCCCGCTTTCGCTGCCGGGCGTGCTCGCCGGCTCGCTCCTCGTCTTCATCCCCGCCGTCGGCGAGTTCGTGATCCCGGACCTCCTCGGCGGCTCGCGCACGCTGATGATCGGCAAGACGCTCTGGAACGAGTTCTTCGCCAACCGCGACTGGCCGGTGGCGAGCGCGGTCGCGACCGTCCTCCTCGTCCTCCTGGTGCTGCCGATCGTCCTCTTCCAGAACGCGCAGCGCAGCGTCGGCGGGGAGCGCCGCTGATGCCGGGCGAGAAGGAGAAGATGCTCGCCGGCGCGCTCTACGACGCGACCGACCCGGAGCTCCAGGCCGACATGGAGCGGGCGCAGCTTCTGCTGCGCGAGCTGAACGCCCTCGACATGGCCGACCCGGAGCGCCACGCGGCGCTCCTCTCGGCGCTGTTCGGCCGGATCGGCGCGGGCACCGTGGTGAAGACCCCGTTCCGCTGCGATTACGGCGCCAACATCGCCTTCGGCGAGCGCGGCTTCGTGAATTACGGCTGCATCTTCCTCGATTGCGCCAGGATCGCGATCGGCGACCGGGTGCAGATCGCGCCCGCCGTGCAGATCTACACCGCCACCCATCCGCTCGATGCCGCCACCCGCGCGAGCGGCCTGGAAAGCGCGCTGCCGGTCACGATCGGCGACGACGTCTGGATCGGCGGCGGCGCGATCGTCCTGCCCGGCGTGACGATCGGCGCCCGCGCCGTGATCGGCGCAGGCGCAGTCGTCACCCGCGACGTCCCGGCCGACAGCCTCGCCGCCGGCAACCCGGCGCGCGTGCTG
>JAEZEK010000047.1 GCA_023417735.1 Pseudomonadota bacterium
CGGCTCGGCCGGGCGCCCGAAGCGTCCGCGGCGCCGCCCCCGCCGAGGCTCAACGAGCCGCAGGGCGATGCGATCGGCATCCCGCTGATGGGCCGGATCGCGGCCGGCGTGCCGATCTCGGCCATCCAGAACCATACGAGCACGATCAGCCTGCCGCCCGACATGCTCGCCGGCGGCGAGCATTTCGCGCTCGAGGTGCGCGGCGATTCCATGATCGAGGCCGGCATCCACGACGGCGACGTGGTGGTGATCCGGCGGCAGGACACGGCGAATTCCGGCGACATCGTCGTGGCCCTCATCGACGACGAGGAGGCGACGCTCAAGCGGCTGCGCAAGAAGGGCGCCTCGATCGCGCTGGAGGCCGCCAACCCGGCCTACGAAACGCGCATCTTCGGCCCCGACCGCGTCCAGATCCAGGGCCGCCTCGCCGCCCTCCTCCGCAGGTATTGAGCAGCGGCGGGCCAACTCGACGCTTGCGATGACTTCGGCGGCTTTGCCGCCGAGGGGGGCCGCCGCGTTGGCCGCGGTTGTCGGCTTCTTCAAGGATGATCACCTGCGCCACGCAGGTCGGGGAGCGGGTCAAGAAGGCGCTGACCCCGAGGGCCTGCGGCCATTGCAGTGCGCGGCCGACCCAGCTCCGGCACACGTCCTGGCGTGCTCGCCTCGACCGCGCGCGGGGTCAGACCGGCAGTCCTACGCACGAGCCACATTCATCGAAATGGATGGGGTGAACATCCGGCTCGGCACCGGCATCGCCGCCGGGCCTCTTGCGCCGTCGCGCCGTGGGGCTTCTGGACGATGACGATGTCCACGGCCGCGCAGCCGCTGACCAAGGACGAGGCGCTCCTGTTCGACCGCTGCTAGGCGCTGCCGGGCAACGCGGCCACGAAGGTGCAGGCATGCGGGCTGCTGGCCGGCAGATCCGGGATCGCTAGACGTGAGGGACAAGGAGCGATCGTCCGCTGAAGCCGGTCAGTCCGGACCCTTCCAGCCAGAAAACACGCCAGCCCGCCGTCCCGTAGGCTTCCAGGGAGAGAAACCCTCACTCCTTCGGCCGACGGACCCGCCGGACGCCGCAACAGCCTGTGAGTTCATGCGGGTGGACAGCAGCAGGCTCATCGATGGAGGCGTGACGATCGCCAGCTTGGCCGCCGATTTCAGGAATTTCCTACGATCTTCGATCGACGCTTCGTCGCCGGGGGCAGGATCATGTGGCATCACAATCTCCTTTGGTGCAGATCAGAATTGCTACCACCAGCACACGTTCTCAATATTCATTTGGGTAATGATCTCGAGTTTCGTTTTGGCAATGATCTCGCTGGATTCCGGTCCAGCCTGCACGCCCGAGCCAAGACAAGCAGGATACGCCGCTGCCGCTCGCTGCAATTACTGAGCGTCATGCGATCCGATGCGGCTGGCGGCCTCGCCCTGCGATTCACACGTCAAGGTTCCGTCGTTCCAGAATCGGATCCTCGCCCGATTGCCGGTCCTTGCCGCGGGGCCCGATCTTGGTGCCGGCTGAGGGACTCGAACCCCCGACCCTCTGATTACAAATCAGATGCTCTACCAACTGAGCTAAGCCGGCCGCCCGCCGGATTTAGCGGTTCCGGGCCGGGCTGAAAAGGGCGGAGGCACCGGCCTGAGGCGCGAGCCGGCGGAGGCGCGCATGCCCCGTTGGTCGTCGGCCCGTCGCCGAGATGCCGGTCCGGACCTGCGGCGCACGGCCGACCAGGCTTTCCCGGCGGATCTTGCCGGGTCGGTCGGCGCGGCGCGGCGCGTGGCGCGGCAATC
Organism: Pseudomonadota bacterium; assembly: GCA_023417735.1. Classification (GTDB taxonomy): domain Bacteria; phylum Pseudomonadota; class Alphaproteobacteria; order Rhizobiales; family Afifellaceae; genus Propylenella. The sequence goes on from JAEZEK010000047.1 coordinate 1,792, forward strand.
GCGCCGCTCTTTGCGCCCCGTCAACGATCGGATGGGCCTTCGCGGGCAGGTTCGCGCCGCCGGCCGGTGCCGGCGCGGAGGCGGGGCCATGGCCGGCGCAGCACATCTTTCGTCCGGACGTTTCGGCGCTGCGGGCGCACAGATCCACGAGGCCGGCATCGCGTCGGCTTATGGCCGCTGCCACCCGCAGGACAGTTGGGCGGACCTGAAGCGGCGGGCGGCCTTCGACAAGCGTGCGAAGGGGCTGATGCGGCATTGGCTCGCCTCCGCGGGCGCCCCGGCAGGCGGTCCCGACGGCAGCGCTTCGGCCGGGGACCGCGCGGGGTCGAGCCCGCAACCGGTCGCTCCCGAACACCGGGACGCGGCCGAATAGGAGTTTCCGGCGGGCACACGCCGGCGCCAGCAACGAAGGAGCATCGGGAATGGTGGACATGAACGGCGGAGAGCGGGTCATCGACGTGCGCGAGATCCCGCCGCGGCTGCGGCACGCGGTCATCTTCCAACTGCTCGAGGCGTTGCCGCCCGAGCGGACCTTCCAGATCGTGAACGATCACGACCCGCGCATGCTGCGCCAGCAGTTCGACATGAGCTTCGGCGAGACCGTCTCGTGGACCTATCTCGAAGAGGGGCCGGACGCCTGGCGGGTGCGCATCGGCCGCGCGGGGCCGAACTGAGCCCCTGACAAGCGAGGCGTGGCGCGCCGTAGCGCCCTTCCCGCTTGCGCTCGCGGGCGCCGGACGGCGAGGCCCGAGGCACGGGACCGACCGGCACGCGCGCCCGCCCTTCGAACGACCCGCTGCGCGGCGGCGCCAGCCGCGGCGTTCACGACCGGCGGGTTCGGGAAAGCGGCGCGATCTTAACCATGCTCGTTTCCTCTTTCGATACCAACAGCCTCTAAAGTTTGTCGTGCATTCGCGGTTTGGGGATGGCGACAATGACTGCTGAAGAAGCCGCCGCGCTCCTGGAACTGATCCGTTCCGACGGCGAAGACGTGCCCGAGATCGACCCGGCGGCCCTCATCCAGGCCTACTTGGCGGCGATCGGGGCGGCCGGCCAGGACCGCCTGCTCTAGCGCCGCCCGGTCAGACCAGCACCGCGAGGACGAAGATGCCGATCGCGAAGGCAAGCGCGACGAGCACGGCTCGCAAGAAATCGCTGCGGAACGGGCTCATCGGCCTTTCGAAGGTTCGTAGCTGCCGGCGAGGTTCATAGCACGGCGGGATATTACTGTAATCCCAACTGCTTGGCATTCCCTTGCCGTTCTCCGGGTCATCACGTCGCGGCCCCGCCCACCGGGTCGATCCGTTGCAGCAGCCAGTGCCGGTAGGCGGCGTTCATCCCGGCGAGCGGGACGGTGAGGATCGCGGGGATCTCGTAGGGATGCTCGCGCTCCAGGAGCGTCCGCAGCCGCGGCGCGGCCGCTTCGGAGGTCTTGGCGAGGAGCACGCATTCGGCCGCCTCCTCGACCGAGCCCCGCCATTCGTAGATCGAGACCATCGCCGGCAGGATGTTGACGCAGCCGGCGAGGCGCCGCTCGACCGCCATGCGGCCGAGCTGCCTTGCGGTGTCGAGATCCGGGCACGGGACGTAGAGAAGGCAGGTCGCCGCGTTCGTTTCCACCTCAATCCTCCGCCCGTCCGGGCCTGCTTGGCGCATCCGGACGGCCATGCTACGCGTGCGCCCCGCCCGGTCCAGTCCCGCCTCCGGTCCCACCGATGACGAACATCGCCATTCTCGCCAGCGAGGCGCCCGAAGCCATCGAAGCGGCCGGCGTGCTGCGCCGCCTCTACGGCGAGGTCCTGCCGCACCAGGCCGACGTGGTGGTGGCGCTCGGCGGCGACGGCTTCATGCTGCAGAACCTCCACCGCTTCATGAACACGGGCAAGCCGATCTACGGCATGAACCGCGGCACGGTCGGCTTCCTGATGAACGAGTACCGCCCGGAAGACCTCCCGGAGCGGATCGCGGCGGCGAAGATCGAGCGTATCCACCCGCTCGGCATGACGGCGACGCTCGCCGACCAGCGCACGGTTTCGGCCAAGGCGATCAACGAGGTCTCGCTGCTGCGGCAATCCTACCAGGCCGCCAAGCTGCGCATCACGATCGACGGCCAGGTCCGGCTCGAGGAGCTGATCTGCGACGGCATCCTCGTCGCCACGCCGGCCGGTTCGACCGCCTACAACCTCTCGGCGCACGGGCCGATCATCCCGATCAACGCGCCGCTCCTGGCGCTGACCCCGATCAGCCCATTCCGGCCGCGGCACTGGCGCGGCGCGCTCGTCCCGGACACGGTCAGGATCCAGATCAGCGCGCTGCAGCCGGACAAGCGGCCGGTCAACGCGGTCGCCGCCCATTTCGAGGTGAAGAGCGTGCGCGAGGTCGAGATCGTCGAGGCGAAGGAGGACGTCTGCCTCGTCATGTTCGACGCCGGCCACAGCTGGGAGGAGCGGATCCTGGCAGAGCAGTTCCGCTACTGACGCTCAGGCAGCCTGGACCATGGCGGCGATGTATTCGCGCGCCGCGGCGCGCTTGGCGTCGGTGGCGAAGCGCCGGAGGAGCGCGAGGATCTGGTCGAGCTCGCGGTCCGGGCGCGAATCGTAGCGGGTGAGGATTGCGTCGATGAGGTGGATCGCGCGGCGATAGTCGCTGCCGGGATCGTCGCCCTCGACGGTCCGCAGCACGTCGGCGGCGGCCTCGAAGGCGGCGAAGGTGCGCTCCGGCAGGCGGGCCTTGGCGAGGAGCGCGTGGAGGCTGGCGGTGCGGCCGGAGCGCAGGAGCGCCGCCACCCGGTCGCGGGGCACGCCGGTCAGGCTCGCGAGCGCGGTTTCGAAGAAGAGCTGCTGCCCGCAGGCGACCGCCCGGATGAGGAGCGCCGGCGTCAGCTCGTCGGCGGAGATGAGCCG
>JAEZEK010000005.1 GCA_023417735.1 Pseudomonadota bacterium
CCGCTACGTCGATCCGGTCGACGGCTCGGTCGCCGAGCGCCAGGGCGTGCGCCTCCTCCTCTCCGGCGGCGGGCGGATCGTCTTCCGGCTCTCGGGAACGGGAACGGCGGGCGCGACGCTGCGCGTCTACATCGAGCGCTACGAGGCCGATCCCGCCCGCCACGACGAGGAGACGCAGGCCGCGCTCGCCTCCCTTCTCGCCGCGGCCGACGAGGTCGCCGGCATCCGCGCGCGCCTCGGCGTCTCCGGCCCGACCACGGTGACGTGACGGAACGCCGCAGCGGGCGGCGCCGCAACCGCTGATGGCGCGGCCGCCCTGGCGCGGCTATGGTCGGGACGCGGAAGGAGGGCGCGGGTGAGGGCGAGCAGGTTTCCGGATTGCGCCCGGCCGTCGCACCGCGGACCGGAGCGCGCCCGATGATCGTCGCCTATCGCTTCGCCATCCTTTTCGGCCTGCTCGCGATCTGGTGGGCGGCCGCCGCAAGGCTCGGGCCGAACGTCATCCCCACACCGACCGCTACGGCCGAGGCCGCGCAGCGGCTCTTCGCCGACGGACGGCTCGTCCAGGCCCTCGCCGACAGCGCCACCGTCTACCTCAGCGGCTACAGCCTCGCCGCGCTCGTCGCCATTCCCGTCGGGCTCGGCATGGGCGCCTTCGGACGGCTCGGCAAGGCGCTCGAGGTCTATGTCTACGCGCTCTCGGCGACCCCGCGCGTCGCCTTCATCCCGCTCGTCATCGTGCTGCTCGGCCTCGGTGTCGAGGCGAAGGTGTTCATCGTCTTCCTCGGCGCGGTCATGCCGATCCTGATCAACACCTATGCCGGCGTGCTCGCGGCCGACGACGACCTCATCGAGATGGCGCGCTCGGCGGGCGCGGGACGGCTGCGCATCTTCCTCAAGATCGTGCTGCCGGGCGCCCTCCCCTTCGTCATCGCGGGCCTCCGCCTCGGCGCGACGATCGGGCTGATCAACACCGTCGTGGCGGAGCTCTACACGGCCGTGAGGGGGCTCGGCGGCCTGCTCGCCGTCTACGGCAACACGTTCCGCATGGCCGAGTATTTCGTCGTGGTGCTCACGCTGGCTGCAGTCGGGGTGACGGTCACCGAGGGGCTCCGCATGCTGGAGCAGCGTTTCGCGCGCTGGCGCCAGAGCCGCTGATTGCATTCCCGACTATCGAACGCATAAAATCGGGAAACGTCGAGAAGTGCCCGCCGCGGCACTCCGGGAGGAAACGATGAGAGCATCCGTGAGACGATCCCTTTTGGCCGGTCTTGCCCTTTTCGCCGCGACGGCGGCGCCGGCGGCGGCCGAGCCGTTCCGGCTGATCGTGACCGAGCTGGAAGTGCCGCTCGTGCCGAATGCCGTCATGCACCTCGCCGACAAGCTCGGCTATTTCGACGAGGCCGGCGTCGACGTCGAGCTGATCAGGGTCCAGCAGACGCCCTCCGCGCTCGGCGCGCTCCAGGCCGCGGAAGGCGAGATGGCCAATGTGGCCGTCGATTCCGTGCTGCAGCTCGTGGCGCGCGGCACGACGAACATGCGCGCCGTGACCTCGCCCAACAAGGCGCTGCCGTTCCTCATCGCCGCCAAGGACGACATCACGACCCCCGCCGATCTCGTCGGCCGCAGTTTCGGCGTCGGCCGCATCGGGAGCCTCGACCATTCGCTGAGCACGAAGGTCCTGGCGAGCGAAGGCGTCGCGACCGACCGGATCGATTTCGTGACGCTCGGCCAGCCGAATGTCCGCGGTCAGGCGCTCGCCGCCGGCCAGATCGACGCGACCACCATGTCGATCGGGGTCTGGACCTCCATGCCGGAGAAGACCGGGCTGCACGTCCTGATCGACCAGGACGCCTATTTCGCCGCCGCGCCGGTGGTGAACAAGGTGAACATCGTCACGACGGAAACGCTGGAGAAGCGCGGCGACGACGTCAGGGCCGTCATCACGGCCCTCACGCGCGCCTCGCGCGACTTCGCGGCGAACCCGGAGAAATGGGTGGAGGCGATGGCCGCCGAACGGCCGGACGTCTCGAGGGAGACGCTCGCCATGCTGGCCGAGAGCTTCGCGAAGAGCTGGAGCGTGAACGGCGGCATGAACCGGGAGGAGCTCGCTGCGACCGCGGAATGGATCTTCGAAGGGCCCGATTTCGAGGGCCTGACGCCGGTCCCGATCGAGGCGTGGACGGATTTCTCCGCCGTGGATGCGGTTCTCGCCGAGCTCGGCACCGAGCCCGGCATGGACGAACCCGGGCGATGAACCTGCGCGAGGCGCCTCCGGAAGCGTCCGTTCCGCTGGCCTCGCCGAAAGGCAACGAAGCAGCGCCCGGCATTCGGCTCGAGCACGTCTCGAAGGTGTTCCGGCCGCGCCGGAAGGGCAAGGCTACCGAGGCGCTCCGGGACATCGACCTCGCCGTCGATCCGGGCACCTTTCTCGTGCTGCTCGGGCCTTCGGGCTGCGGCAAGACCACGCTGCTGCGGATCGTCAACGGGCTGACGGCGCCGGATTCCGGCACGGTGCTGGTGCGCGGGCGTCCGCCGGAGCCCGGACCGGAGATGGGCTTCGTCTTCCAGTCCTTCCGCCTGATCCCATGGTCGACGGTGCGCGGCAACATCGATTTCGTTCTTGAGGGGACCGGCATGAGCCGGTCGGAGCGGCGGGAGCGGATCGACCGCTACCTCGCGCTGGTCGGCCTCAGCCGCTTCGCCGACGCCTATCCGGGCGAGCTGTCGGGAGGCATGAAGCAGCGCGTCGCCCTCGCCCGCGCGCTCGCCAGCGAGCCCGAGATCCTCCTGATGGACGAGCCGTTCGCGAGCATCGACGCCCAGACGCGCGAGCTGATGCAGATCGAGCTCATGCGGCTCTGGGCGATGCGGCACTCGCTCGTGCTCTTCGTCACGCACAGCGTCGACGAGGCCATCCTGCTCGCCGACCGGATCGCACTCATGGGGCCGCGGCCGGGGCGCATCCTCGAGGTGATCGACGTCGACCTGCCGCGGCCGCGCTGGCAGTACGATGCGCGCGCCGAACCGCGCTACATCGAGCTGCGCGCCTATCTCTGGAACCGGATCCGCGAGCTCGTCCTCACCGACGAGGCATCCGATTTCTACGGGCGCGATCTCGGGCCTGCCGCCTGATCCGGCGCGGCGTCGGGGATCGGCCGGACGTCCGCCATCACGAAGCCGCTCTTCGGCAGCGCCGGGATGCGGTCGAGCGCGACCGAGAGGTCCTGCGGCGGGACGGCAAAGCGCATCTCTCGGGTCAGGAGCCGGACCGCCGTCTTCATGAGGTCGATCGTCAGCCACTCGCCGGGGCAGCGGTGGCTCGTCTCGTGCTGCCCGCCGCCCTGCGGCACGAGATCGAACGCTGACGGTTCGCGCTGCCGGAAACGGTCCGGATCGAACTGGTCCGCATTTGCGTAACTGCGCCCGTCCCGGTTCGTCCCGTAGAGATCGAGCAGCACCCATTCGCCTTTCCTGAAGCGGCGGCCGCGCCAGTCGAAAGGCTCGCGCACCCGGCCGCCGACGAAGGGGAAGAACGGGGAGAGCCGGCGCACCTCCTGGACGAAGCCGTCGAGATCGGTTTCGTCGCCGCTCGCGAAACGGGCGCACCACTCCGGATGCCGATGGAGCGCGAGCGCCGACCATACGATGAACCGCGCGTTCGCAACCGTCGGGCGGAGCACGTTGATGAGCTCCACGGCCGCGGTCGCCGTGTCGAGCAGATTGCCGTCCGGCTCGCGGTGCCAGGCGATCCTGTGCGCCGCGCCCGGCGCGGGCGACGGTTCGCGGGCCCTGATCCGCTCGATCTCGCGCCGCATCCAGCGCTCCGTCCTGACGCGCAGCAGGCGCGCCCTCCAATGCTTCGGGCCGAAGGTCGCGACGTTGTCGATCATGGCGCCGAAGCGGGCGGTCGCGGCCGGTATCTCGTCCTCGGACAGCGGAACCCCCGCCCATTCGCAGACCGATCCGGTCAGCACGTCGCGCGCCATCCCGAACAGAACCATCTCACCCGATCCGGCTGCCGCCACGCTCTCCCGCCATCTGCGCTCGACGATCGCGCCGAGCCGCCGGCGGGCATCCGGGTCCATCATCGACAGGAACATCCGCTTCCGGTGCCGATGCGCGGCGCCGTCGAGCGTCTGGACACTGCCGCGGTCCTGCAGCAGGGCGAGCACCCGGTTGGGCATCGCACCCACCCGCGTGAAGCGCTCCCCGCCGTAGAAGATCTCGGCCGCTTCCGGCCCGCTGATGCAGACGACCTTTCGGAGCGTGAGCCGCGTCTCGAAGAGGTCGCTGCCAAGACCCCGGCACCGGTTCGGGATGAACCGATACCCCTCGCGCAACAGGGCAAACGTCGAATCGGGGCCTGGCGCCCGCGGAATGCCGGCCATCGTTTTCCTCCGGGGGTCCGCCGTGCGGCGAACCTCTCGTCAAGACCGCCACGCGCCGGTTGTTCCGGTGCGGGGACTGCCCGGCGTCGCATCCATCCGTCGGCCGACGGCCACCCGGCACCCGAAAACGTCAATGACGACCCGGCCGCCCGCGTTGACGAGACCGCGCCGGCATGACAAGCGGGCGCCTGAATGCGGGCGCGCGCGAGGCCTTCCGGAGCCGGGCGCCTCCGGTCCGGACGGGATGAGAGATGATCGACAAGTTCGTAAGGAATGCCGCCGAGGCGCTTGCCGGCGTGCAGGACGGCGCGACGGTCCTCATCGGAGGGTTCGGCGCGGTCGGCCAGCCGACCACGCTGATCGACGCCCTGATCGAGCAGGGCGCCAAGGACCTCACGGTCGTCTCCAACAATGCCGGTGTCGGCCGGATCGGGCTGGCGCGGCTGCTGGAGCTCGGGCGCGCCCGGAAGATCGTCTGCAGCTTTCCGAGGAGCTCCAATTCGGTCGTTTTCGACGAGCTCTACCAGGCCGGCCGGCTCGAGCTCGAGATTGTCCCGCAGGGCACGCTCGCCGAGCGCATCCGGGCCGCCGGGGCCGGCATCCCGGCCTTCTACACCGCGACGGCCTACGGCACGAAGCTCGCCGAGGGGAAGGAGACCCGCGCCTTCGAGGGCCGCCAATACGTGCTGGAGAAGGCGCTGCCGGGCGACGTTGCACTGATCGAATGCTGGAAGGCCGACCGGTGGGGCAATCTCACCTACCGGGAGTCCGGCCGGAACTTCAATCCGGTGATGGCGACGGCTGCGAGGCTGACGGTCGTGCAGACCCAGCACGTCGCCGAGCTCGGCGACCTCGATCCGGAAGCGATCGTGACGCCCGGCATCTTCGTCGACCGCGTGCTGCACGATCCCTGTGGCGATCCCTCGGAAGGAGGCCGGAATGCCGGCTGAGATCGAACCCGCCTGGAACGCGCTCAAGCGCCCCCAAATGGCGGCGCGCGTCGCCCGCGACATCCCGGAGGGCTGGTACGTCAATCTCGGGATCGGCATCCCGACGCTGGTGGCCAACCACCTGCCGGGCGGGCGCGAGATCATCTTTCATTCCGAGAACGGCCTTCTCGGCATGGGGCCGGAGCCAGCCCCCGGCCAGATCGATCCGTGGCTGATCAATGCCGGCAAGCAGTACGTGACGCTCCAGCCGGGCGGATCCTATTTCCACCACGCCGACAGCTTCGCGATGATCCGCGGCGGCCATATCGACCTGTGCGTGCTCGGCGCATTCCAGGTCGCGGAGAACGGCGACATTGCCAACTGGGCGACATCCGACGCGGAGAGCGCGCCCGCGGTCGGCGGCGCAATGGATCTCTGCGCCGGTGCCCGGAATCTCTGGGTCGTCATGGAGCACACGACAAAGGGCGGCGAGAGCAAGCTCGTCAGGCGCTGCTCCTATCCGCTGACCGCGCTCGGCTGCGTCACGCGGATCTACACGAACCTCGCCGTGATCGAGGTCACGGCGGACGGGTTCCTGGTTTCCGAGATGGTGCCGGGGCTCACCTTCGAGGAGCTGCAGGCGAGGACCGACGCCCCGCTCCGACAGCCGGACTGAACCTCGCTCCGGGGCCGCAGCGACGGCCTAAGCTTGCCCGCCTTCGTTTCCCGATGGCCTCCGCCAGGGCACGTCGCCGCCTTCCGGCCGGATCTCGAAGGTGTTGAGCACCATCGCGAGCAGAGAATAGTAGCCGGCGAGCACCGTCAGGTCGACGAGGCCTTCATCTCCGAAGGCGGCTCTCGCTGCCGCGAAGACGCCCTCCGGCACCGGCGTCAGGCCGGAGGACTTCAGCACCTCCGACAGGAAGGCGTAAGCGATCCTGTCCTCTTCCGCATCGAAATCCGGAACGCGGCCCTCGGCGATCGCATCGAGAACCGGGCGCGGAACGCCGAGCTCCTCCGCACGCCTCGCCTGGATGTGCCATTGGTAGTCGGCGTGCCAGTAGCGCCCGACGATCGCGACGGCGAGGGCGCGGATGCGGTCCGGAAGGGCTGACCGGTATCGGATGTGGACGCCGAGCTGCTCTACGGCGGCGGCCGCACGGGGGCTGTGGAGGAGCACCGGGAAGGGTCCGCTCACCTCGCCGCGCGCGCCGGCCGCGATGTCGGCATGGACGGCCGCCTGCTCCGGCGTGAGTGCGGCGGGATCGATCGGCGGAATGCGCGGCATGACTGGCTCCTCGGGACGCGCTCAGATGCGCCGCATGGGCAGGGTCCAGGCTACGAGCGCGGCAAGGGCCGAAAAGAGCGCGATCGTGAGGAAGCCGGCACGGAAGGCGTCGCCCATCTCGGTGATGATCAGGTCCTGCCGGGCCGGCGGCAGGCTCGCCAGCAGGCCCGGGTCCTGGAGGATGGGGCCGAGCATGCCGGCCGTCTCGGGGTCGATCAGCGTCATCGAGGCGAAGAGGACGGTGGCGACGCCCGCCGTCCCGAGAGCCGCCCCGAGCGAGCGGGAGAACTGCACCGTCGCCGCCCCGACGCCGAGCCGGCCGCGGCCGACGGCGCTTTGCACCGTGACCTGCACGACCCCCATCGTGGTTCCCATGAAGAGTGCGGTGAAGCCGAGCAGCGCGGATACCTCCACCGCCGACATCTGCGGCGAGAACACCGCGAGCACGACCAGAAGCAGCGCCACGATCAGCAGTCCCCAGGACGGGAACACCGCGGTGTAGCCGGTCCGGCTCATGATGCGGCCCGTCACCATCGAGCTGATCCCGATGCCGGCCGCCAGCGGCAGCATGAGCACGCCCGTCTTCGCCGGCGCGAGGTCGTGGATGAGCCGGTAATAGATCGGCGAGAACGTCATCAGCGACACGAGCATCCCGCCGTGGAGCGCGGCGAGCACGTCGCTGCGCCAGACCGAGGGCTCGCGCAGGATCGGGATCGGCAGCAGCGGATCGGGCGCCCGCTTCTCCCGCCAGAACAGCAGCACGCAGGCGACGATCGTGACCACGAGCAGCAGGCCGGCGAGCGGCAGGACCTCGGCATCGAGAGCCTGCACCTGCTCCAGGAGCGCGAGCGCAGAGGCGATGAAGAGGGCGAAGAGGAGCACGCCCAGGAAGTCGAAGCGGAACGGCGTGTCCGATCCGATCGTCGCGGGCAGGCGGATCGCGAGCGTCATCGCGAGGAGCGCCACGGGGATGTTCACCAGGAACACCGACTGCCAGCCGAACGCCTCCGTGAGCAGCCCGCCCACCACCGGCCCGAAGGTGCTCGAGGTCACCATGACGCCGGAGAGATAGCCCTGGTAGCGGGCGCGGTCGCGGGGCGGGATCGTGTCGCCGATGAGCGCCTGCGACGTCGTCATCAGCCCGCCGCCGCCGAGGCCCTGAACGACGCGCGCCACGGTCAGCATTTCCATGCTCCACGAGATGGCGCACAGCACCGACCCGATCATCGTGATCACGAGCGCCACGAGCATCAACCGCCGCCGCCCGAAGACGTCGCCGAGCCGGCCGTAGACGGGCGCGATGATCGTGGCCGCCACCAGGTAGGCGACGACGATCCAGGACACCCGCTCGACCTGTCCGAGGTCGCCGGCGATCGCCGGCAGCGCCGTCGCGACGATCGTCTGGTCGACAACCGCCAGAAACATCGGCAGCATGATCGAGGGGAAGATCGAGAAGAAGAGCGAGCGCCCGGAGCGGGCTTCAGGCGGCTCGGCCTCCGGCGGCGGGCTGGGTGGCTTCAATGATCCGGCCGGCAAGGCAAGCGTGGGAGGATGATCGGTGATCTCACAGGACGACCGTGCTATGAGAGTGTCTTACGGGAATACGTGTTCCGACGCATGAAGACAATTCTCGTTCCATACGAGGCGCACGACCGCATCGATGCCACGCTCGAGACGGCATGCGTCTTCGGCCGCCTGTTCGGGAGCTACATCGAGGCGTTCCCGCTCAGTCCGCCTCTCAGTCCGTTCCTCGCAGCCGACACGGTCGGCGCGCCGATGGTCTACGAGGCGGCCAAGCTCGATGCCGAGACGAAGGCCCGCTACCGGAGCCGTTTCGAACGGGTGATGCGGGATCGCTACGGGGCGGATGCGGCCGCCGACGAAGCTCCCCGCTACCAGTGGGTCGACGAAGGCCCGGTCGGCGACACCTTCGTCGGATCCTATGCAAGGGTCTTCGACGTCACCGTGGTCGGCCGACCCGGCACGAACGTCACCGACGCGCGGATGGCGACGCTCGAGGCCGCGCTCTTCGACAGCGGACGGCCGATCCTGATCGCCCCGGACCATCCGCCGCCGCGCATCGGAGAGGTGGTCGGCATCGCGTGGAACCGCAGCCCCGAGACTGCGCGCGTCGTGGCGTTCGCCATGCCTGTCCTGAAACAGGCGAAGCGGGTGTTCGTCATGGCGATCGAAGGCGGCAGCGTGCCCGGGCCGTCCGGCGAGCAGCTCACCCTCTATCTCACCCGCAACGGCATCCCGGCCGAGGTGGTGGAAGTCCGGCGCACGCAGAGCGTCGGCGAGATGATCCTGTCGGAGGCGGCGCGGCAGGGAGCCGACCTTCTCGTCAAGGGCGCCTACACGCAGAGCCGCCTGCGCCAGATCATCTTCGGCGGCTCCACCCGGCACATCATCTACGAAACCGGCATGCCCGTCTTCATGGCGCACTGATCGGCCCCGGCCCTGCCCGGGGCCGGCATCGCGAGGTGGCAAAGCGTCTGTCGACATCTGCATGCAAACGAGCGCAGGCGATTGTCAAAGAGAGGGAAAGGCGGCTACCTGACGCGAGGCCGCCATTGGCGGCCGCGTCGTCAACAGCGGGAGCCCTCTCATGTCCGCCTCGCCCGAACGGTCCGGACCCGTGCGGCTCCTCGTGCTGGAGGGCGACGGCATCGGGACGGAGATCGTCGGGGCGACGAGGCGCGTCCTCGATGCCGTCGATTCCGCGCTCAGGATCGGCTTCGCCTGCGAGACGGCCCTGATCGGCTTCGCGTCGCTCGCCCGGCACGGCACGACGATCACCGACGAGGTCGTGGAGCGGGCGAAGGCGGTGGACGGCGTCGTCCTCGGCCCCGTCTCGCACAACGACTATCCCCCGGTCGCGCAAGGCGGCCTCAACCCGTCCGGCCAGCTCCGCAAGCGGCTCGACCTGTTCGCCAACATCCGGCCGGCGAGGTCGCATCCAGGCTTCCCGCCGCGCTGCGGCAAGCCGGTGGACCTCGTCGTCTGCCGCGAGAACACCGAAGGCTTCTACGCCGACCGGTCCATGCATCTCGGCCCCGGCGAGTTCATGCCGACGGAGGACGTCGCCCTCGCGATCCGCAAGGTCACGCGCAAGGGCAGCCTGCGGATCGCCGAAGAGGCCTTCAAAATCGCCATGCAGCGGCGGCGGAAGGTGACGGCGGTCCACAAGGCGAACGTGCTGCGGGTGAGCGACGGGCTCTTCCTCGAATGCGTGCGCTCCGTCGCCGCCCGCCACCCCCAGGTGGAATACGAGGAGAAGATCATCGACGCGATGGCCGCGCTGCTGGTGCGCGATGCGAGCGTCTTCGACGTCGTTCTCGCCACCAACATGTATGGCGACATCCTGTCGGACCAGGCGACGGAGATTTCCGGCAGCATCGGGCTCGCCGCCTCGATCAATGCCGGCACCGACCATGCGCTTGCCCAGGCGCAGCACGGCTCCGCGCCCGACATCGCCGGTCAGGACAAGGCCAATCCGTCGTCGCTGATCGGCTCGGTCGCAATGCTGCTGGCTTGGCTTTCGGAACGGCGCGGGGACGCGCGCCTCTCGAAGGCGTCGGCGCTGATCGACGAGGCGCTGAACCGCACCATAGCCGTGCCCGAATGGCGGACCGGCGATCTTGGCGGCCCGCTCGGGACGGTGGCCTTCACCGACCGGGTCGTAGCCGTGATCGCCGAAACGGCCGGGCAAGCGGTGAAACGAAATGGCTGAGACGGGAGGACTATCGGTGCTGCGGATTGCCGTTCTCGACGATTACCAGGGGGTCGCGCGCGATCTTGCCGATTGGGGCAGGCTCGGCCCTGACGCAACGGTCGACGTCTTCGACCACAATCTCGCCACGGAGGACATGGCGGCAGCCGCGCTCGCCGGCCACGACGTCCTCTGCATGATGCGGGAGCGGATGCCGCTCCCCGCCTCGCTGATCGCGCGACTGCCCAACCTCAAGCTCGTGATCGTCTCCGGCGCCCGTGTCCGCACCATCGACATGGATGCCGCAGTCGCGCGCGGCATCACCGTCTGCCACACCCGGCCGGGCGAATCGCATTCCGCCACGCCCGAACTCGCATGGGCGCTCATCCTCGCCTCCCTGCGGCACCTCCCGGACGAGCATGCGAACATGCGTGCGGGCGGATGGCAGCGCACGCTCGGCACGACGCTGGAGGGCCGCACGCTCGGCCTCTTGGGGCTCGGAAAGCTCGGCGCCCGCATGGTCCCTGTCGCGAAGGCGTTCGGGATGAAGGTGATCGCCTGGAGCCCGAACCTCACGACGGAGCGCGCCGCGGAGCTCGGCGCCGAACGCGTCGCGAAGGACGAGTTGTTCCGTGAAGCCGACGTCGTGAGCGTCCACGTGGTGCTGAGCGAGCGGTCACGCGGCCTCGTCGGCGTGCACGAGATCGGGCTGATGAAGCAGGACGCGCTTCTGGTGAACACGTCCCGCGGCCCGATCGTCGACGAGGCGGCGCTCGTGGAGGCGCTTCGGGCCGGCAGGATACGCGCCGCGCTCGACGTCTACGATATCGAGCCGCTCCCGGTCGACCACCCGCTGCGCTCCGCGCCGAACGTGGTCCTCGCCCCGCATCTCGGCTACGTGACCGCCGACGCATATGCGGAGTTCTACCCCGACATGGTGGAAGGCATCCTCGCTTGGCGCGCCGGAACACCGATCCGCGTCCTCGCAGCGCCGAGATCCGCCGCCTGATCGCCTCGGCCGGCGCATCCGTCCGACGAACCGCGGCGCGGCTTCTCCCGCGGCAGCCCGGCGATTTTCGAAGGCGCGCGAGCGATCCCGGTGTCGTGGCGTTCGACCATCCGCCGCCGGCGCGCCGGATCACCCGCTAAAGCTTTCGAAAGGACCCCGCCGCTAGAACATCGCTGCCGGGCCCGCCGGCTTTCCGGAGCATGCGTGTCCGAGATTCGAGCGCTCACAGCGGATGACCTTCCGTCCGTCGCCCGCCTCTTTCAGAAGACGTTCCGGAAGAGCGGCACGCCGGCGCCGGCACTCGAAGCGCATCTCGCCGAGATCTTCCTCAATCACCCGTGGCAGGACCCCGACATCGTCTCCCGCGTCTATCTCGGCCGGAACGGACTGACGGGCTTCATCGGCGCCTTGCCGGCGCAGATGGAGTTCGAGGGACGGCCGGTCCGGGCAGCGATCGCCGGCTCGCTGATGGTCGATGCGCCGGCCTCCGATCCGATGGCGGGAGCCCGTCTCGTACGCTCGTTTGCGAACGGCCCGCAGGACATCTCGATCACGGAGACCGCGAACGACCTCTCCCGCGGGCTGTGGGACCCGTTGCGCGCCTTGGTGGTGCCGGCGGGAAGCCTCGACTGGCTGCTCCCGTTCCGGTCCGCCGCCTTCGCAGCAGCGCTCGCAGCCGAGCTGAAGCCGTGGCTGCGCCCGCTTGGCTTTCCGGCGCGGCTCCTCGATCCTCCCCTGCGGGCGCTGTTCAGCAGGGACCGCTCGCGCGCGCAGAATGCGCGGCAGGCCGCCACGGCGCTGCCGCCGGCGAGCGACGAGGCGTTCGCCGAAGCGCTTATCTCGCTCGCCGGATCGGTCGCGCTCCGGCCGTCCTGGACGGCGGATATCCTCGCCTGGCTGCTGCGGCATTCCGAGCGCAAGGATCGCTACGGGGATCGGTTCTGCCGCATCGTCGCGGATGCCCGCGGTGCGACGATCGGCGCTTACATCTGCTACGCGCGCCCGGGCGGGATCGCCCGGGTGCTCAACGTCCTGGCGAGGCCCGGCTCGGAATTGGCGGTGGTCGCATGCCTGATCCGCCAGGCGAAGGCGGACGGGCTGGCGGGCATCCGCGGCCGCAGCGATCCACGTCTTCTCGACGCCTTGGTGCGGCATGATGCAATCCTCGTCCACCGCGCCTCGCTGATCGTCCATAGCCGCGATGCACAACTTCTGCATGCAGCACAGAGAGGCGACGCCTTGCTGATGGGCATCGCGGGTGAAACCTGGTCTCGCCTGATCGGAGACAGCGTTACCGAATCGTAAATTTTCTGGGATGTGAATTTTAACTAATTCCGCCGGTGTTTGTTGTTGCCGATTAACATTGGGATTACTTGCAGTTCGTTGGCGACGCGGACCGTCATATCCCCGTCTGCGGCGAAAGGGACATCCAGCATGTGCGGCATTGCCGGTTTCCTCGGCACCTCGGTTCCACGGGCCGAGAGGCTTCCGCTGCTCCGGCGCATGGTGGCCGCGATCGCCCACCGCGGACCGGACGATCAGGGCTTCCATCTCGACGATTCAGGTGCGGGACTCGGCCATGCACGCCTCAGCATCATCGATCTCGCCTGCGGCGATCAGCCTATGTCCAACGAGGACGGGACGGTGTGGATCGCCTTCAACGGCGAGATCTTCAACTATGTCGAGCTGCGAGCCGACCTGATCGCGCGCGGCCATGTCTTTCGCACGCACTCCGACACGGAAGTCATCGTCCATCTCTACGAGGAGAAGGGCCCCGGCTGCGTCGAGGCGCTGAACGGCGACTTCGCCTTCGCCATCTGGGACACGCGCCGGCGCCGGCTGATGCTGGCGCGCGACCGCATGGGCGTCCGCCCGGTCTTCTATACGGAGCAGGGCGGCAGCCTCTTCTTCGGCTCGGAGGTGAAGGCGCTTCTCGCCGCCGGAGCTCCGGCGGAGCTCGACCCGGTCGCCCTCGACCAGATCTTCACCTTCTGGTCGCCGCTCGCCCCCCGCACCGCATTCCGCGGCGTGAGCGAGCTGCCGCCGGCGCATCTCCTCCTCGCCGACGCCCGCGGCGTCTCGGTCCGCCGGTACTGGAGCCTCGACTACCCCGATTCGAGCGATCAACAGGCGGTGACCGCGGGCGAGGAACGGCGTCTCCGGGACGAGCTCGCCGCGCTGCTGGTGGACGCCACACGGATCAGGCTGCGGGCCGACGTGCCGGTCGGGGCCTATCTGAGCGGCGGCCTCGATTCCTCCGTCGTCACCGCGATCATGAACGAGCTCGCGCCGGACCAGCTGCGCACCTACTCCGTCTCCTTCGAGAGCGGCGAGTTCGACGAGACGCCGTTCCAGGACGAGATGGTCCGCGCGCTCGGAACGAGGCACCGCAGCATCCGGATCGGCGCAGCAGACGTCGCGGCCCTCTTCCCCGCCGTCGTGCGGCACGCCGAGCGGCCGATCCTGCGCACCGCACCTGCGCCCCTTCTTGCCCTCTCCGGGCTCGTTCATGAGGACGGGTTGAAGGTCGTGCTCACCGGCGAGGGAGCGGACGCGGCCTTCGGCGGCTACGACATCTTCAAGGAAGCGAAGATCCGCCGCTTCTGCGCGCGCCAGCCCGATTCGAAGTTCCGGCCTCTCCTCCTGAAGCGGCTCTACCCGTACATGCCGCGCATCCAGGGCCAGTCGCAGCGCTATCTGGAAGCCTTCTTCGGCTCCCGTGCCGATGACATTCACGACCCCCTCTTCTCGCATTTGCCGCGCTTCCGGACGACCGCCGGCGGGAAGGCCTTCTTCTCCGCCGGATTGCGCACCGCACTGCGCGGCTACGACGCGCTCGCCGAGCTCCGCGACGGGCTGCCGCCCGAGTTCGCGCGCTGGCATCCGCTCAATCAGGGGCAGTATCTGGAGACGGCTCATCTCCTGCCCGGCTACATCCTTTCCGCGCAGGGCGACCGCGTCGCGATGGCCAACGCCGTGGAAGGCCGATTCCCCTTCCTCGACCATCGCGTGGTGGAGTTCGGCGCCCGGATTCCCCCGAGCCTCAAGCTCAAGGGCCTGCGCGAGAAGCACCTCCTGCGGGAAAGCATGAGGTGGCGCCTGCCGCCGTCGATCCTCGAGCGGACGAAGCAGCCCTATCGCGCTCCCGATGCCGACGCTTTTGCCGCCCCCGGCGCACCCGCCTATGCCCGGGAGATGCTCAGACCACCGGCGGTCGAGGCCGGCGGAGTGTTCGATCCGAAAGCGGTGGGCAAGCTCGCCGCCAAGCTTCACGAGCGCGGGTCGCTCGGCACCCGCGAGGGCATGGCCCTCGTCGGCATCATGTCCACCGCTCTGTGGCAGGAGGCCTTCACGGAGGGAGCGCACCGCGACTGCAACGAACCCGTCCACGCGCTTGCGTGACCCCTTTCTCGAACAGGACGACAGACATGCAGACCGAACTCAGCCGACGCATCCGGGCCTTCATCGAGGAGAACTTCCTCTTTCGGGAGGACGACACCGGGCTCGGCGACGACGAATCGCTGCTCGAAGCAGGCCTGATCGACTCGACCGGGATCCTGGAGCTCGTGGCGTTCCTGGAGACCGAATTCGGGATCCGGATGGCGGACGCCGAGATCGTCCCGGAGAACCTCGATTCCATCCGCTCGATAGCCGGCTATGTCGCGCGCAAGCGCGACAGCTCCATCGCCGCCTGACACTCGGCAACCGCAGGTTCGGGGACCGACATGCGCATCGAGGAGTACTTGAGAGCGAGCGCCGCCCGGCATCCGGGCAAGACCGCTCTCGTCGCCGGTGGCCTTCGGCTGACCTTTGCCGACGTCGACGAGGCTTCCGACCGCCTCGCCGCGGCGCTTCGTGAGCGCGGCGTGATGAGGGGCGATCGCGTCCTCGTCTTCATGGACAATTGCGCGGAAGCCGTGATCGGCCTCTTCGCCGCGCTCAAGGCGGGCGCCGTCTTCTCGCCGATCAACTCGTCCACGAAGGCGGACAAGCTCGCCTACGTCATCGGCAACTGCCGCCCGGCCGCGATCCTCGCGCAGGGGCGGCTCGCAGGCCTGGCCCGGGGCGCGCTCACCGAGGCGGCGTCCGGCGCCCTGATGTTCACGACGGCGGGTGCACCCGCGGGAGCGCAGGCAATCGCGCTCGAGGACGCGATCCGCGATTCCGCGCCGATCGGCGCGGCGAAGCCGGCCGGCATCGAGCTCGACCTCGCCATGCTCATCTACACGTCGGGCTCCACCGGCTTCCCGAAGGGCGTGATGATGACGCATCAGAACATCGACGCTGCCGCAACGTCCATCACGACCTACCTGGAGAACCGGCCGGACGACATCGTGCTCAACGTCCTGCCGATCTCGTTCGACTACGGGCTCTACCAGGTGCTGATGTGCGCCAGGGTCGGCATGACGCTCGTGCTCGAAAAGTCGTTCACCTTTCCGCAGGCGATCCTCAACCGGATCTCCGAGGAGAACGTGACCGGGTTCCCGCTCGTGCCCACGATGGCCGCGATCCTCCTTCAGATGCGCGATCTCGCGCCGGGCGCCCTGCCGAGCCTGCGCTACATCACGAATACTGCGGCAGCCTTGCCCCCCGCCCATATCGAGCGGCTGCAGGCCCTCTTCCCGGCGGCGCGGCTCTATTCCATGTACGGCCTCACAGAGTGCAAGCGCTGCACCTATTTGCCGCCCGAACAGCTGAAGGTCAGGCCGGGCTCCGTCGGGATCGCGATCCCCGGCACGGAGGCTTTCGTCGTCGACGAGGCCGGCCGCCGGGTCGATGCGGGCGAAACCGGCGAACTCGTCATCCGCGGTCCGCACGTGATGAAGGGCTATTGGGAGGACGAG
>JAEZEK010000472.1 GCA_023417735.1 Pseudomonadota bacterium
GTCGTGGAGGTATCGGCGCCGTCGGCCGGCGGGGTGGCCGCCGCATCGCCGCTCGGCGTGGAGGTGTCGGCTCCGTCGGCCGGCGGCGGCATTGCCGCTCCGCCCGTGTCGCCGCCCGCCGGGGGCGTGGTGGCCTGGGCCATCTGGAAGGAGGAATCGGAATGGGCCGGCTCGGCCGCCAGCGCGCCGGTGGCCAGGAGGCAGGCGATCGCGGTGCCCGCCAGGAGTCTGCTCGTCATGTCAATCTCCCGCAGTTGTTTTCTGTCGCTCAGTGTCGCTCAGGTACATCCGAGCCGTGAAACCGCTGCGCCCCGGCCATTAGCCGTGACACCATGCGATTTGCATGGATAAGAGCCGGCAAAGCGCTCAGTTCCGTCCTGCAGTTCACGAATCATGAAAAAAATTTGCCGCGGCTGCTTTGCAGCGTCTGCCGGGAGGAACGAGCGGGAGGAACGACAGCCGCGGAAGAGCCGTTCTGACGCAAGGATCCTCGCCGAGAAGCATGGGACATCATGGACGCAAGAGACATGCGAACGATTTCGCCGGTCGAGCTGATCCGGCTCGCGCCATGGGGCGAGATCCCCAACAGCGCGCTCCCGGTCGTTTTCTACCGCGCCGGGCTCGCTCCGGATCTGCGGAGCCCGAGCGCCTGCCAGGCGCTCTTCCACCGGAACGGCTGGCGGAACTCCTGGCTGAACGGGATCTACGACTACTGGCACTTCCACGTGACCGGCCACGAGGTGCTCGGCTGCGTCGCCGGCTCTGCCGAGATCGGCCTGGGAGGGGAGGCGGGCGTCGCATTGGATTTCAGGGCCGGCGACGTCCTCGTGCTGCCGGCCGGAACGGGTCACCGGCGCCTGTCCGAGCCGAGCGAGAGTTTCGCGGTAGTCGGGGCCTATCCTCCCGGGCAGAGCGGGGAGATCGTCCGACCCGGGGACATGGCGATCCAGGAAGCCGGGCGCGCCATAGCGAAGCTCACCCTGCCGGAAGCCGATCCGGTGTCCTGCCCGGAGGGCCCGCTCTTGGCAGCCTGGGCCATCCGGGCGGGCTGAGCCTCCACGCCTGCTCGCTAAAGCAGCCCGCGCGCGACGCGCGTCTCATGATCCGAGCCGGATCGCACGGCCGGCGCGCTCCGGCCAGGGAAGCTCCGCGTGCGCCGCCTGCATCGCCGTCAGGCCGGTCCGGATATCGGCGGGAAAGGGCGCGGCCCGGCGGCTCGCGAGGTCGACGTGGAGGAAGAGTTCCTCGGCCGACGCGGCCACCCAGCCCTCCTCGGCGTGGATCAACTCGAGGTAGAGCCGGATGCGCTTGTCGTCGTGGCCGATGAGCTGGGCGGTCCCGATCACCGGCACATGGGCGGCGAGTTCGCGCAGATAGGAGACGTGCAGCTCGACAGTGAAATAGGACAGGGCGCGCGCACGGACGTAATCGGGGCCAAGCCCGATCGTCGCGAGCGCCTGGTCGACGACGCGATCGAAAAGGAGCACGTAGTAGGCGACGTTCATGTGGCCGTTGTAGTCGATCCAGTCCGCCTCGACGGACATCGCGGAAGACCGGAACGGCGCGGAATTGCCAGTCATGGGCGGACCCCGATTTCGCCTTGCCTTTCTGTCACTTTGGCGCTGTGAAGCATTTTGATAGTGTCTCCGCAACGAGAGCGGGCTCGGACGGGTGAGGGAATGCGAGCGGTTTCTGCCCTGGCGCGGAACGAAAGCGGCATCGGAACCGCGCTCCTTCGCCTGAAGGAGCTTTTCGGCGATCGGCTCGCAACGTCGGCCGCCGTCCGCGAGCAGCACGGCCATACCACCACATGGATTCCCAACCAGCCGCCCGATGCGGTGCTGTTCGCCGAAGCGGGCGCAGACGTGGTCGAGGCGGTCCGAATCTGCGCCGCGCACGACGTGCCGGTCATCCCGTTCGGGACCGGCTCGTCGCTGGAAGGCCATCTCAATGCGCCCGCCGGCGGTCTCAGCATCGATCTTTCGCGTATGAACCGGGTCATCGCGGTCCATCCCGAGGATCTCGATGTGGTCGTGGAGGCGGGCATCACCCGGAAGGACCTGAACCGGCAATTGCGCGAGCACGGCGTGTTCTTCCCGATCGACCCGGGCGCGGATGCCAGCATCGGCGGCATGGCGGCGACGCGCGCCTCCGGCACCAATGCCGTCCGCTACGGAACCATGAAGGACAACGTGGTGAACGTCACGGCCGTCATGGCCGACGGGTCGCTCATCCGCACCGCGCGGCGCGCGAAGAAGACGTCCGCCGGCTACGATCTCACGCGCCTCCTTGTGGGCTCGGAGGGAACGCTCGGTATCATCACGGAGCTCACGCTCCGCCTGCACGGCCTGCCGCCGGCGATATCCGCGGCAGTGTGCAGCTTTCCGACTGTCCAGGATGCCTGCAACACCGTGATCGCCACGATCCAGTACGGACTGCCGGTGGCGCGGATCGAGCTCATGGACGAGTTGCAGGTCCGCGCGTGCAATCTCTATTCGAAACTGGACCTGCCGGAGCGGCCGACCCTGTTCCTGGAGTTCCACGGGACGGAATCCGGCGTCGCCGAGCAGGCCGAGGCCTTCGGCGAGATCGCGGCGGAGAACGGCGGCGGGAATTTCCGCTGGGAGGCG
Source organism: Pseudomonadota bacterium (assembly GCA_023417735.1). GTDB lineage: Bacteria > Pseudomonadota > Alphaproteobacteria > Rhizobiales > Afifellaceae > Propylenella. The sequence continues at coordinate 2,631 of JAEZEK010000472.1, forward strand.
CGCGAGGAAGACCGCAACCGACTCTGGCAGGCCCGCCACGATGCCTATTGGGCCGTGCGCACGCTCCGTCCGGGAGGCAGCGTGCTCGCCACCGATGTGTGCGTCCCGATCTCGCGCCTCGCCGAGGCGGTTGCCGAGGCCCGCGCGGATTGCGAGCGGCTCGGCCTGATCGCGCCGATCGTCGGACATGTCGGGGACGGCAACTTCCACCTCTCGGTCCTGGTCGACACCGACGACACCGAGGAGGTGCGGGCGGTCGAGACGCTCCTCGGCCGGCTCGCGGAACGCGCAATCGCGATGGACGGCACCTGCACGGGCGAGCACGGCGTCGGTCAGGGCAAGATGGGCTACCTCGAATACGAACTCGGCCCGGCCCTCGACGTCATGCGCGTGATCAAGAAGGCGCTCGATCCCCGCAACATCATGAACCCGGGCAAGGTCGTTCGGCTCTGACGGACAACGGAGGAGCGTCCTGAACAGGATCTATATCGGGTTCGGCATCGCCATCATCGTCGTGCTTTTCACGGCGCTCATCGCGCCGTTCCTCGTCGACTGGACGGCCTACCGGCGGACCTTCGAGAACCAGGTTTCGGCCGTCGTCGGCCAGCCGGTGACGGTCGCCGGAAAGGCGGATCTGCGCCTCCTGCCGACCCCCGTCGTGAATTTGACGGACAACCGGGTCGGCGGACCGGGAACAGTCGCTTATACA
>JAEZEK010000054.1 GCA_023417735.1 Pseudomonadota bacterium
GGCCTTCCACTTGCGCGGCGATGCGCCACCGGAAACATTCGCCTGCCCGCCGGACCGCCATTGCTACGGCCACGGCGCATTCGCGCCCGACGGGCGGCTCCTCTATGCGACCGAGAGCGATTACGGCGGCGGCGCGCGCGGGGTGATCGGCGTCTACGATTGCGACGCCGGTTTCGTGCGCATCGGCGAGCTCGACACGCACGGGATCGGGCCGCACGAGATGATCCTGTTGCCGGACGGGCGGACGCTCGCCGTCGCCAATGGCGGCATCGCCACCCATCCGCAGTCGGGGCGCGCGAAGCTCAACCTGGAGACGATGCGCTCGTCCTTGAGCTTCGTCGACCGACTGACCGGCGATCTTGTCGCGCGTCACGAAACGCCGGACCCGCTTGCCCGGCTGTCCATGCGCCACATGACCGTGGATGCCGGCGGCCATGTCTGGTTCGGCGGGCAATGGGAGGGCAGCCCCGTCGACGTGCCGCAGGTGATCGGGCACGCGGCGCCGGATCGCGCGATCGAGCTGCTAGACGCCGATCCCCGCCTGCCGGTCGCGCTGGAAGGCTATGTCGGGTCGATGGCCGCCAGCCGGGACGGCTCGACGATCGCGGCCTCCTCGCCGAAGGGCGGGCGGATTCTCCTCATCGACGCCGGCTCCAGGCGCGTGGTGGCGCAGGAGCGCCTCTTCGACGGCTGCGGCGTGACGGGGACCGGGCCGCACGCCTTCCTGGCGACTTCGGGCGCCGGTACGGTGCTCCCGCTCGGCGCTGCGGAGGGGCATGACGCGCCGGCGACGCTGCCGGTCGCCTTCGACAACCACGTCAGGGCGGCGCCGGCGGCCTGAGCGGAATTGCCCCGGCCGGCCAGCCGCTCTATTCGTCCGCGCAAGGGTGACGAAGACGCGGGAGGAAGGCGGGATGACGGACGAGATCGCGGTCCTGACGGGGCGGCGGCAGCGGGGGTTGCCCGCGGCCGAAGAGGTGGCGGCTGCGGCGCGGCGGGGCGAGGGGCTTCTGCTCGTGCCCGGCGAGACGCCGGCGATCCGGCTGAACGCCGACGACGGCCGCCGCTACGGGCCCGAGCGCCTCGCCGAGCTCGCCGACAATGCGGCGCGGCTCGAGGCGCTGAAGGAGGAGGCGCTGCAGTCGATCGACGCCTTCTCGCGGGCGCAGCGCAGCTTCGTCGATCTCGATTTCCGGTATGTCGCGGAGCGGGTTGCGGAGCGGAGCGCGGAGATCGATCCCCGGCTCGGCTGGGCGGGCGGGCTGTTCCGGGCCGACGACCTCCTGTTCTCGGCGCTGAAGCCGCTCGCGGGCGTGATCGCCGCGGCGCCGGGCGGAAGCGGGGAGACGGTCGTGGCGGCGGGCGATTTCGCCTTCTGGACCGGGCGCGCGCTCGTGCTGGTTTCGCTCGCGAGCCTCGGGCGGCGGCCGCCGGAGGCCGCGCTGATCGTGCCGGTGACGCTGACGGCCGCGGACCTTGCGCGCGGGCCGGGCATCTTCGCGGATCAGCGCTTCCCGGCCGAGCTCTCCGCCTTCGAGGCCGGCGAGGAGGTGCCGCGGGGCCCGTTCCGGCCCCGGGGCTTGAGCGAGGGGGTGGCGGCCTGAGCCGCCGCCGAGGTCCTCAGAGGTCGAGCTCGAGGATGTGGATGCCGCCGGTTAGGCGCTCGGCGGCGTAGACGATGCCGTTCTCGTCGACATAGACGTCGTTGATCTGCGTCGCCGGCACGCGCGAGCCTTCCGGCGCATCCGGCACGAAGCAGCCGATCTCCTGCGGCTGGTAGGGGTTCGCCGTGTCGTAGACCCGCACGCCGCCGTTGAAATAGGTCGTGAAGACGATCGTGTCGGAGCGGAACGCGGGCCCCGGCCGGTTCTCGTGCAGATTGTGCGAGCCGTAGCGGCCGCCGCGGCTGCGGTACTCCTCCACCGGCGGCATCGGCAGCGTCGAGATCGGGACCGGGTTCGTCTCCTCGCGGTTGTCGACCACGAAGGTGAGCTTCGGCCAGTCGCGCGCCTCCGGCTGCACGCTCTCCGACGACACGATCAGGAGATCGCGGTCGATGAGCGGCATGGAGGTGTGCGTGAAGCCGGGATAGGGCGGGTTCGGGTTCCAGTGCGCGACCACCTTCGGGCTCGACTTGTCGGAAATGTCGAGCGTGTAGGCGCCGGCGTCGAGATAGCCGATATAGACGCGGTCCGGACGCTCCGGATAGACGTTGGTGTTGTGGACGCGGTAGGCGTCCTTGCCGCTCGGGTTGTCGAGCGAATCCGCGTTGAGCCGCTTCGGCGCCGGCTCCGCATCGCCCTCGCGCGTGCCCGGCATCCACCAGCGGCCGACCTCCTCCGGCTTCGAGGGATTGCGCACGTCGATGATCTGGTAGAACTGGTCGTCGCGCGGGTGGCGGGGCTGCCAGTCCGCCGCGCCGCTGGCGCAGTGGATGTACTCGCCGTCGACGTACCAGACGCAGTGGACGCCGCGGGAATGCGGGCCGGTGCGGTCGAAGAACGAGATCGAGCGTGGCGCCTCGGGGTTGGAGACGTCGAACAGCTCGATGCCGGCGTTCTTCTCGCCGAGGCTGTAGGTCTGGTAGGCGACCGCCATGATGTCGCCGGTGACTTCCAGCGAGTTCGACCGCATGTTGCCGTGCGGCAGGTCGGTCTGGACGATGACGCGCGGCTTGCGCGGATCGGTGACATCGACGCCGGTGAAGTTCTTCGGCGGGCCTTCGTGGGCCAGCCAGAGGATGCGGCGGCCGTCGCTGCACACCTGCATGCTCATGCCTTCGCCGACCGAGCCGAAGCCCAGGAGCGGGTCCTGGGTGATGTACTTCATGCCCCTGATTTCCGCCATCGCGATCCTCCTCCTATTCCGTGCTGGTTCGGCGTCCTCCGCCCGTCCGGCGGCATCGCTACAGGAGGGGCGGGGACGGCGCAACAAGCCGGCGTAGGAGTCGCGCACCGTTCGGGCGATTTTCCGGTTCGAGGCGGATTTCCGCACGATTTCCGCCACTTACATTGAAGGGATAGTGATTGTATGCAGTAGCATTCTTAATCGGCGGCCGTCGCTTTCCCGTGCCGTCGAGACTTGCGGCGCGCGTGCGCGATGGCTACCGGTACAGCGCCGACACCGCACGCAAGGACGTGCCCGCCCGTGACGCGGGGCGGCAATCCGGGAGCCCGAGCGAATGGCCGAACGAACAGATTCCGCGCGCCCGAACCGTGTGCCGGTTTCCGTGATCACCGGGTTTCTCGGGAGCGGGAAGACGACGCTCCTGAACCGGCTCGTCCGCCACCCCGGCATGGCCGACACCGCGCTGATCGTGAACGAGTTCGGCGAGATCGGCATCGACCACGAGCTGGTCGATTCCTCGTTCGAGAACACCGTGCTGATGGACAGCGGCTGCATCTGCTGCTCCATCCGCGGCGATCTCGGCGACACGATCGACGACCTCTTCGCCAATGTCGCGAACGGCCGGCTGCCGCCCTTTTCGCGCATCCTGATCGAGACGACGGGCCTCGCCGATCCTGTGCCGATCGTCCATGCGCTGCAGACCAGCGAAACGCTCGGGGAGCGCTGCGCCGTCGGCACGATCGTCAGCACTCTCGACGCGCAGCTTGGGCGCGGACAGATCGGCGAGCACGAGCAGGTCGAGCGGCAGATCGCGATCGCCGACGTCATCGTGCTCACCAAGACGGACGTGGCGCCGGAAGGCGCGGCGCGGCAGCTCGAGCGCGCCGTGCAGGAGGTCAATCCCGGCGTGCCGATCCACCGGGCGGTCCACGGCGAGATCGACCCCGACCTGCTCTTCACCGCGCCGATGGCGGCGGTGGAGCGGCTCGCGGCCCTGCACACCGAGGAGGAAGCCCCCGGCGATCAGCCGCACGGCCACGATCATCATGACCATCACCACGGGCATGGTCACGACCACGATCACGATCACGGGGAGGGCGACGCGTTCCGCCACGGCGCGATCGCGTCGCATGCCGTGACTCTCGACCGGCCGGTCGCCTACGCGAAGCTCGCCGGTTTCCTGGAGACGCTGATCTCCCTGCGCGGCGAGCAGTTCCTCCGCATCAAGGGCATCCTCGACCTCGAGGGCCACGACCGCCCGGTGGTCCTGCAGGGCGTCGGCACGAGCTTCAGCCGCCCCTACGCGCTCGCCGGCTGGCCGGAGGGGCCGCGGACGTCGCGGCTCGTCTTCATCTACAAGGGGCTCGACGGCGAAGCGATCGAGCGCGTGTTCCGCCGCATGGTGGCCTGAACCGCAGCATTCGCGGCAGGCCAGGATCGGGGGCATGAATGGGCACGGATGCCGACGTCGAGATCCGCCGCGAGGGCGCGGTCCTCGTCCTGCGCATGGCGCGGCCCGACAAGAAGAACGCGCTCACCGTCGCCATGTACGAGGCGATGGCGGACGCGATCGAAGCCGCCACCGGTGACGACGAGATCGCCGCGGTGGTGGTCCTCGGTTGCGACGGCACCTTCACCGCCGGCAACGACATCGCCGATTTCCTGGCCGGCGCGGAGGGCGACCGGCTCGGCGGGGTGGTGCGCTTCCTGAAAGCCGTGGTCCGGCTCGACCGGCCGCTGATCGCGGCCGTGGACGGCCTCGCGGTCGGCATCGGCACGACGATCCTTCTCCATTGCGACTACGTGCTCGCGACGGAGAGGAGCATGTTCCAGACGCCGTTCGTGCAGCTCGGCCTCGTCCCGGAGGCGGCGTCCAGCCTGCTGGCGCCGCGGCTGATGGGCCATGCGCGCGCCTTCGAGCTTCTGGTGATGGGCCGCCCCTTCGGTGCGGTGCAGGCGCGCGACGCTGGCTTCGTGAACGGGCTGGCGGCGCCCGGCGGGATCGAGGAGGAGGCCCTCGCGGTCGCCAACGAACTGGCGGCCAAGCCGCGCGCGGCGATGCTCGCGTCCCGCCGCCTCCTGAAGGGTGGGATCACCGAAACGCTCGACCGCATCGACGCGGAGGTGGACCTCTTCCGCGAATTCCTCCAGAGCAGCGAAGCCAGAGCGGCGTTCCGATCCTTCCTGGGAAGACGAAAATGAGCAGCCTCGCCGGCAAGACCCTCTTCGTTACCGGCGCATCGCGCGGGATCGGGCTCGCCATCGCCAAGCGCGCGGCGCGTGACGGCGCCAACATCGCGATCGCCGCGAAGACGGCCGCGCCGCACCCGAAGCTGCCCGGCACCATCCATTCGGCCGCCGAGGAGATCGAAGCCTGCGGCGGGCAGGCGCTGCCGCTTCCCACCGATGTCCGGGACGAGGCTGCAGTGGCCGAAGCGATCCGCCTCACGGTCGAGCGGTTCGGCGGCATCGACATCGTCGTCAACAACGCCTCCGCCATCCAGCTGACGCGCACGCCCGAGACGGACATGCGGCGCTTCGACCTGATGCACCAGATCAACACGCGCGGCACCTTCCTGGTGACGAAGCTCGCGCTGCCGCATCTCGAACGCGCCGAGAACCCGCACGTGCTGATGCTGTCGCCGCCGCTCGACATGGCCGAGCGCTGGTTCGCGCCCCACGTCGCCTATTCGATCGCGAAGTACGGGATGAGCCTGTGCGTGCTGGGATTCGCCGGCGAGTTCCGTTCGAAGGGCATCGCCGTCAACGCGCTCTGGCCGCGCACGACGATCGCCACGGCAGCCGTCCGAAACCTGCTGGGCGGCGAGGCCATGGCCCGGGCGTCGCGGACGCCGGAGATCCTCGCCGATGCCGCCCATGCAATCTTCCTGAAGCCGAGCCGCAGCTTCACCGGCAACTTCCTGATCGACGACACCTTCCTCGCCGGCGAAGGCGTCACCGATTTCGAGCGCTATCGGGTGGACCCGACCATACCGCTCCAGCCGGACTTCTTCGTGCCGGACTCGGTCGGGCCCGTGCCGCTCGACGCCGTCAGGGACGCGGATTGAGACGCGGCCGGCCCCTCAGACGAAGGCCGGCCCGCGCGGCGAGGGGCGCTGCTCCTCGCGCCAGCGGCGCATGAGCGCCTCGAGCTCGGCGTCCGCGGATTCCGGCAGAGCGACACGGAGGTTCACGAGCAGGTCGCCGTTGCCTTGCGGCCCCGGCAGGCCCTTGCCCTTGAGACGGAGCGCCCGGCCGCCGCTCGAGCCGGGCGGCACCGTCACCTGAACCTTGCCGGAGAGAGTCGGCACGGCGATCTTCGCGCCCAGCACCGCCTCGTCGAGGCTCACCGGCACCTCGATCCTGAGGTCGGCGCCCTCCGCCTTGAAGAGCGGGTGCGGCACGAAACGGACGGTCACGAGCGCGTCGCCCGGCTGGCCGCCGCTCGCCGATGGATTGCCCTGCCCGGCGAGACGGATCACCTGGCCGTCCGTGACGCCCTTCGGGAGGGTGAGCGCGACGGTCTTGCCGGTCGGCAGCGCCACCTTGGGGCGGGCGCCGCGGGCAATGTCCTCGAGCGTGACGGCGATGTCCGCGCGCACGTCCGTGCCGCGCTGCGGCGGCTGCCGCGGCCCGCCGCGGGC
>JAEZEK010000010.1 GCA_023417735.1 Pseudomonadota bacterium
GCGTGCGCGTCCATCCCTCGCGGCGCGGCGCCGGCCTCGGCCGCGCGATGTTTGAGTGGGCGATCGGCGCGTGCCGCCGGCGCGGCTGCGGCCTCGTCCAGCTCACCACCGACAAGGCGCGCCCGGACGCGCGCCGCTTCTACGAGAGCCTCGGCTTCGTCGCGAGCCACGAGGGCATGAAACTGCCGCTCTGAGCGCCAAGCGCACGGGCCGTCCTCCTGGTTCGAGGCTCCGCTTCGCTCCGCACCTCACCACGCGGCCGGATTGACGGCCCGCATCGCTCCATCCTCATGGTGAGGTGCGCGTGCAAAGCACGCGCCTCGAACCACGAGGGTGGCCCGGTTCCGCGAAACACGTGATTCAGCCCCCGGCCCGCCCCACACGCCGCGACGAAAGCGCAGGCAGCGCCTCGTAGTCGCCGCGGATCAGGGCTTCCTTCTTGCGCCGCGACCAGCCCTTGATCTGCCGCTCGCGCGCGATCGCCTCGGTGAGGCGGTCATAGGACTCGCAGAACAGGAGCGTGCATGGCCGCCGGCGGGCGGTGTAGCTGTCGATCGGCTCGTTGTTGTGCTCCCAGAGCCGTGCCTCCGGATCCTGACGGGTCAGGCCGGTGTAGTAGCTGCCGTCGGAGCAGCGCAGGATGTAGACGGTGACCTCCATCGCCCCGGGCCCAGCTCCCGCACGAACGGCCACGATGCCCGCGCGGCGAAAGCGCCGCAAGCCTCCGGAGCCGCCCTCGTGGTTCGAGGCTCCGCTTCGCTTCGCACCTCACCATGAGGGCGGATTGACGGCCCGCATCGCTCCACCCTCATGGTGAGGTGCGCGTGCAAAGCACGCGCCTCGAACCACCCTTCCCCACCCTCGGATCAACCACCTCCACCGAAAGCTTCGACCACTCAGTCTCGAAGGCCTCTATCTGCGGAGGGCTTTCGCTGCGTGCATAGAGCCACCGACGCCCCTTATTCCGCCGCCTCGCGATACCCGCCGCGCCACGTCGCCATGTCGATCCAGTCCTCGAAACGGTCGATCCACTTCGTGAGGAAATCCTTCAGCGTCTGGTCCACGACGTTGTTGTCTTCGTCGAAGAGCTCCGGCTTGTAGGCCAAGTAGACCTCTGGCTGCCCCATCAGCACGGTGTCGACCACGACCAGAACGTGCTTGAGCGCGTTCTGTCCGGCCGCGGTGCCGATCGCGCCGGGCGAGGTGCCGATGACGGCCGCTGGCTTGCCCTTCCAGGAGTTCTGCCCCCACGGCCTCGTGCCCCAGTCGATGGCGTTCTTGATCGCGGGCGAGAAGGAGCGGTTGTATTCGGGCGTGACGAAGAGGACTGCGTCGGCGCCCTCCACCTCGCGCTTCATGCGCGTAACGCTCTGCGGCGGATCCTGCCACAGATCCTCATTGTAGAGTGGCAGGCCGCCGATCTCGACGAAGCGGAATTCCAGCCTCTCCGCGGCCAGCCGGCCGAGGCTCTCCGCGAACTTGCGGTTGATCGAGCCCGCGCGCAGCGAGCCGACAAGGACGGCAACGGTCTTCATGATCGGCACCTATGGTATGAAAAAGTGACTGACGCTAGATTGGAGACTGTCGCGGCCGGCGCAAGACGGCACGTTTTCGTCAGGGAGGAACCTTCATGAAACCGGGGGAAGATCATGTTCCCGGTCGCTGCCAGCAGGCGAACGAGGTCATCTCCCTCGTCGGCGACAAGTGGACCGTGCACATCGTCATGCTGCTGGGCGGCGGAACGAGGCGCTTCATGGAGATCAAGCGCGCAGTGGACGGCATCTCGCAGAAGATGCTGACGGCGACCTTGCGCGGCCTCGAGCGCGACGGCTACGTCCGCCGCACGGTGTTTCCCACGATCCCGCCCAGGGTGGAATACGAGCTCACCGATCTGGGCCGGGAGCTCCTGGTGCCTCTCCGGGTGCTTGGATCATGGGCAATCGAGAACCGCGACCGCGTCATGCAGGCGCGCGCGACTTACGACACCCGCGCGGATGCGTGAGCCGCTGGAGCGCCTTCTCATCGTCACGCGGAGCGGCTAAGAGGCCCCGCCCCGGAGGAATGCGATGAACGAGACGATGACGACCGCGCAGGCCATGAGCGCGGACCAGGCCCGGCTCCTCGCCGAGGCGCTTCCCTACATGCAGCGCTACGAGAACAAGACGATCGTCGTGAAGTACGGCGGCCACGCCATGGGCAACGCCGCGCTCGGCCAGGCCTTCGCCCGCGACATCGCGCTCCTCAAGCAGTCCGGCGTGAACCCCATCGTCGTCCATGGCGGCGGCCCGCAGATCGGCCAGATGCTCGAGAAGATGGGGATCAAGAGCGAGTTCAAGGGCGGCCTGCGCGTCACCGACAAGCGCACCGTCGAGATCGTCGAGATGGTCCTCGCCGGCTCCATCAACAAGGAGATCGTCGCGCTCATCAACGCCGAGGGCGAATGGGCGATCGGGCTCTGCGGCAAGGACGGCAACATGGTCTTCGCCGAGAAGGCGCGGAAGACCGTCTTCGACCCCGATTCCAACATCGAGAAGGTGCTCGACCTCGGCTTCGTCGGCGAGCCGGTCGAGGTCGACCGCACGCTCCTCGATCTCCTCGCGCGCTCCGAGATGATCCCCGTGATCGCGCCGGTCGCGCCCGGCCGCGACGGCGAGACCTACAACATCAACGCCGCCACCTTCGCCGGCGCGATCGCCGGCGCGCTCACCGCCAAGCGCCTCCTCTTCCTGACCGACGTCCCCGGCGTGCTCGACAAGTCGGGGCGGCTCATCGACGAGCTGACCGTCGCCGAGGCGCACGCGCTGATCGCCGACGGCACGATCTCGGGCGGCATGATCCCGAAGGTCGAGACCTGCATCGAGGCGATCGAGCGCGGCGTCGAGGGCGTCGTCATCCTCAACGGCATGACGCCGCACGTCGTGCTGCTCGAGCTCTTCAC
>JAEZEK010000043.1 GCA_023417735.1 Pseudomonadota bacterium
ACCCAGGTGTTGGCTCGGCCACCGAAGAAACCGTCGAAGCCGGGTTGCGGCCGCGGGCGCTCGCCGAGTTCGTCGGCCAACGCGAGCTCAAGGAACCCCTGGCGATCGTGCTCGAAGCCGCCCGCGCACGGCACGAGGCGCTCGATCACGTCCTCTTCGTCGGCCCGCCGGGGCTCGGGAAGACCACGCTCGCCCAGATCGTCTCGCGCGAACTGGGGGTCAATTTCCGCGCCACGTCCGGCCCGGTCATTGCGAAGGCCGGCGATCTCGCCGCCCTCCTGACCAATCTGGAGGAGCGCGACGTCCTGTTCATCGACGAGATCCATCGCCTCAGCCCGGCGGTGGAGGAAATCCTCTATCCGGCGATGGAGGACTTCCAGCTCGACCTTATCATCGGCGAAGGGCCGGCCGCGCGCTCGGTGCGCATCGATCTCGCCCGTTTCACGCTGGTCGGGGCAACCACCAGGCTCGGCCTGCTGACGACGCCGCTCCGCGACCGGTTCGGCATTCCGGTGCGCCTCGAGTTCTACGATCATGCGGAGCTCGAACTGATCGTCCATCGCGGCGCGCGCATCCTCGGCGCGCCGATCACCGACGAAGGCGCCGCCGAGATTGCGCGGCGCGCACGCGGCACGCCGCGCATCGCGAGCAGGCTCCTCCGGCGCGTCCGCGATTTTGCCGCGGTGGACGGCGCGAGGGAGATCACGAGCGCGATCGCCGACAAGGCGCTCATGGCGCTCGAGGTCGACCGCCAGGGCCTCGATTCGCTCGACCGGCGCTATCTCGGGCTGATCGCCGGCCATTTCGGCGGGGGACCGGTCGGGATCGAGACGATCTCGGCAGCCCTTTCCGAGCCGCGCGACGCGATCGAGGACATCGTCGAGCCCTATCTCATCCAGCAGGGATTCGTGCAGCGCACGCCGCGCGGGCGCCTGCTGACGCAGAAAGCGTTCGCCCATCTCGGCCTCGCCGCGCCGGAGCGGCCGGGCAGCGTGCAGATCGGCCTCTTCACGGCGGGCGACGAAGGGTGAGGCGAGCGCTCCGTCCGCCGGCAGACTTCGCGTCGGCCGTCGCACATCGGCGTGAACCATGCCGGGCCGAGTGGCCGATTCCTTGCGCGGCGACCTGGGCAAGCCTATAACAGGCCCAATTCCCGTCAAACTGGACGTGACTTCTGCTTCTCCGCCCGCGGGGGAGCGCTCAGGAGGACTTTACATGACGACCATGCCGCTCATGCCGAAGGCGACTGCCGTCTGGCTCGTCGACAACACGTCGCTCAGCTTCGACCAGATCGCGGCGTTCTGCCGGTTGCATCCGCTCGAGGTGAAGGCGATCGCCGACGGCGACGCGGCGCAGGGCATCAAGGGCATGGACCCGGTCCTGACCGGCCAGCTCACGCGCGAGGAGATCGCCAAGGCCGAGCGCGATCCGGACTACCGGATGAAGCTGCAGGAATCGAAGGTGCGGGTCCCGGAGACCAAGCGGCGCGGCCCGCGCTACACGCCCGTCTCGAAGCGGCAGGACCGCCCCAATGCCATCCTCTGGCTGGTCCGCAACCATCCGGAACTGAAGGACGCGCAGATCATGCGCCTCGTCGGCACGACGAAGCCGACGATCCAGTCCATCCGCGACCGGACGCACTGGAATTCGAGCCAGCTAACCCCCACCGATCCCGTGACGCTGGGCCTCTGCTCGCAGCTCGAGCTCGACATGGAGGTCCGCAAGGCCGCCCGTGCCCAGCCGCTTCCGGCCGAGGCCGAAGGCGCCCGCCTCCTGCCTGCCGAGGAAACGCAGGGCCGGAAGGGCGAGAGCCTGATGGACATGGACGAGGACCGGCTGCGCAGGGAGCCGAACATCGATCCCGATTCGGTCTTCGCGAAGCTCAAGTCACTGAAGAGCGAAGATCTCTGAGCCTGGCCGCGTGGCCAGACGCTGAAGCCGAAGGGCGCCGGATCATCCCGGCGCCCTTCGAATTCGGATCGACCTGCCTCGTTCAGTTCAGCAGCGGAGACCAGGCCGGATCGGAAGCGAAGCTCGGGGTCGGGACGCGCTGCTCATTGTAGCCGGTGAGGTCGACCGACCAGATCTGCGGGCCGGCACCTTCTTCCCGGAAGAACATCAGGACGCGCCCGTTCGGCGCCCAGGTCGGCCCCTCGTTGTGATAGCCCTCCGTCAGGACGCGCTCCCCCGAGCCGTCGGGCCGCATGACGCCGATCTTGAACTGCCCCCCCTCCTGCTTCGTGAAGGCGATCACGTCGCCGCGGGGCGACCAGACCGGCGTGCCGTAACGGCCGGAGCCGAAGCTGATCCGCTGCGCGCCGCCGCCGGCCGCTCCCATGATGTAGAGCTGCTGCTGCCCGCCCCGGTCGGATTCGAAGACGATCCGCGACCCGTCCGGCGAAAAGGACGGCGCGGTGTCGATCGAGGGCGATTCGGTCAGGCGCGTCAGCTGTCGCGTCCTGAGGTCCATCTTGTAGATGTTGGCATTGCCGCCCTGCTGCAGCGAGAACACGATCTGCTGCCCGTCTGGCGAGAAGCGCGGGCTGAACGCCATGTTCGGAAAGTTGCCGATGAGCTCGCGCTGGCCGGATTCGATGTTCAGCAGATAGACGTGCCATTGCTGGCCGCTGAGCGACGCGTAGGTGATCTCCTGCCGTGACGGCGAGAAGCGCGGCGTGAGCACCAGGTCGCGCCCGTCGGTGAGGTAGCGGACGTTCGCGCCGTCCTGGTCCATGATGGCGAGCCGCTTCACGCGCTGCGACTTGGGGCCGGTCTCGTCGACGAACGCGATGCGGGTATCGAAATAGCCCTTCTCGCCGGTCAGGCGCTCGTAGATCGAATCCGCGATGATGTGGGCGATCCGCCGCCAATTGGCGGGATTGGCGAAGAACTGCTGGCCGGTCAGCTGCTGGCCCGAGAAGATGTCCCAGAGGCGGTACTCCGCCATGAGCCGCCCGTCCGGCAGGGTGGTGACGGAGCCGGACACGAGCGCCTGCGCGTTGAGCGGCCGCCAGTTCACGAAGTTCGGCGTCGCGCTCGGCGGCACCACCTTGTCCACGAAGCCGGCCGGGTCGAGCGGGGCGAACAGCCCGGACCGCTTGAGGTCGGCCGTGATGACCCCGGAGACGTTCTGGCTGAGCTGGTCGACCGCGCCGCTCGCGCCGACGAAGGGCGGAATGGCGATCGGAAGCGGCTGGATGTTGCCGCGCGTGATGTCGACGCGGAGCTGGGCCGCGGCCGGCGCCGCGGCAGCGAAGGCCGCAAGGACGGCGAGCGCGAAGAGAGAACGCAGACATGCTGCCAATCGCACAGCAGACGCCATGTGATACCGACTCCTGATTAACCGCCGAGCATTTCGCGGGGATCGAAGGTGAACTCGATCTCCCGCCACGACTCGTACTTCGCTGGGGGAAGGATGTTGTAGGGCGCGCACACCTGCACAGCGCGCACCGCGCTCTCGGCGGCGATCTGCGAAAGG
>JAEZEK010000057.1 GCA_023417735.1 Pseudomonadota bacterium
GCGCGGGACGGCCCTCGGCGCGGGCGGCGGCGATGAGGCTGGACGGCGAGGGGAGGGGCGCGTTCACGCTGTCGTCCTCAGTAGCTCGTCGGCCAGGCGCGCATCAGGTGCTGACCGATGCCGCCGGTGCGCCGGCGGCGCTGGATGTCGAACATGCGGACGAGGTAGCTCCGCGTCTCCTGCGGCTTGATCACGTCCTGCGCCGAGAAGATGCGCGCCATGTCCCAGATCTCGAGATCCTTCTGGATGTGCGCGAGCGCCTCCTCGAAGCCTTCCTCGCCGGCGCTGAGATTGTGGACGATGTTGGTCGCGAAGACCGGGTCCATGAAGCTCACCTCGGCCATCGGCCAGGCGATCATCGCGTCGTTGTGCGCGCCGCCGCCCATCGCGACATAGGCGCGGCCGTAGGCCTTGCGGCAGATGATGGTGATCTGCGGCACGGTCGTCAGGCAGGTCGCGTTCATGAAGTTCATGATCTGCCCGGGCGCGCCGCGCCGCTCGGCGTCGGTGCCGACCACGAAGCCCGGCGTGTCCATGAAGCGGACGATCGGGATGTTGAAGCTGTCGCAGAGCACGGTGAAGTCGATGATCTTGCGACAGGCCTCCGCCGAGAGCGCGCCGCCGCCGACCTGCGGATTGTTGGCGATGATGCCGACGGCCTGGCCGTCCAGGCGGGCGAGGGCGACCACGGCCGACTTGCCGAAGCGCGGCTTCAGCTCGAACAGGCTGCCCGTGTCGAAGATGATCTCGAGCACCTTCTTCATGTTATAGACCTGCGTCCGCTTCTCCGGGATCACCCCGAGCACGCGGTCCTGGTCCTCGCCCGAGCCCTCGCTCGGCTCGACGCGCGGCGGCAGTTCGCCGTTGTGGCTCGGCATGTAGGAGAGGAAGCCGCGGATCGCGGCCATCGCCTCCTCGTCGGTGTCGACGAAATGGTCGATGAGGCCCGTCTGCTCGGCATGCAGCCGCCAGCCGCCGAGCTCCTCGAGGTCGACCTTCTCGCCGATCGCCATCGAGACGAGCCGGGGGCTCGACACCGACATGATCGAGCCCTTCTTCATCACCGCGAAGTCGGAGCAGCAGCACATCCACGCCGAGGAGCCGAACGAGGTGTCTAGCGCGGCCGCCGCCCAGGGCACCTCGCGCATGCGGCGGAACTGCGACGTGTCGTTGCCGAGGAGCAGCCCCATGCCCTTGGAGCCCATCGCGTCCGGCAGGCGCGCGCCGGTCGATTCCCCGACATGGACGAAGGGCATGCCCTGTTCCGTGCAGGTCCGGCGGACGTAGCCCATCTTCTTGGAATTGGTGGCGCTGGTGGAGGCGCCCTTGGTGGTGAAATCGTTGAAGACCACGCCGACGTCGCGCCCGTCGATGCGGGCGAAGCCGGTCAGCTTGCCGTCGCGCGGCGTCTCGGGCGCGTCGCCGTCCAGGAAGGAGGCGCCGAGCAGGCCGACCTCGAGGAAGCTGTCCGGGTCGACCAGCGCATCGAGCCGCTCCTGAGCGTTCAGCTGGCCGCGTTCGCGGCGCTTGTCGAGCTTGCGTTCGCCGCCCATGCGGCTCGCGGCTTTGCGGCGCTCGTCGAGATCGGCGAGCAGAGCCTCATGCGCCATGGGAATAGGTCCTCGTCGGTTCGTGAAAGAAGTCGAGACGTTCGGCCGTGAAGCGGTCGATCTGTGCGCGGTCCGGCTGCGGGCGGTATCCGGCCGGCAGGCGGATCGATCCGCCCTCGAACGGCATCGGCGGGTCGAGCAGCCGCTCGCGCGGCTTGATGAAGCCGTTGAACTCGCCGGCATTGCGGATCGTGGTGCGCGCCACGCAGGCTTCGAGCCAGTTGTGGATCTCGCTGCCGAGCCCGTCGCCGAGCACCGGCTCCATGCCCGCCTCGCGCACCGCCTCCAGCCCCTCGCGCAGGCGGTCGAGGCCGCCGAAGCGCTTCAGCTTCAGCTTGCAGAAGCGCACGTTCTTCACGTCGCCGGCGCGCGCGATGTCGGCGAGGGTGCAGATCGGCTCGTCGAGCATCAGCGGCACGGCGGAGGCGGCCGCGACGGCGGCGTTCGCCTCCCAGTCGTCGGAATCGCAGGGCTGCTCGAAGAGCTCCACGCCTTCCGGATCGAGCGCTGAGGCGAAGGCGATGCCGTCGGCGCGGCTATAGGCGCGGTTGGCGTCGAGCCGGAAGGTGGCGCGGCCGGCGAGCGCCTTCTGGATGACCCGGACACGCGCGAGGTCCGCGGCCACGTCCTTGCCGACCTTCACCTTGAAGGTGCGGAAGCCCTTGGCCAGCCAGTCCTCGATCTCCGGCCCGATCTCCGCCTCGTCGAGCGCGTTGATGGGGGTGAGGAGCGGCAGCTCGGCGGCTTCCGGGATGTCGAGCTGGCGATTGCCTTCGAGCACCTCGATCGCGGAGACGAGGGCGGTCGCGGCGACCTTGCTCTCCTCGAAGCGGGCCAGCACGGTCTCCTTCGCGCTCTCCGTCTCGGCGCCGAGGATCTCCTCGATCCGGGCCAGGCAGAAGGCCCAGCCGCCCGCGCGCGTCTCGCTGCTCGAGCCGGGGGAGACGTGCGCGTCGGCGAAGCCGGTCCGGCCCTCGTCGTCTTCCATCTCGACGAGGAAGGGCTCGAACTCCGTGAAGGTCCGGTAGGAGAGCCGGTATGGCCGGATCAGCGGCAGCTCCAGCCGCCGCAGGCCGATGCGCGTGATCCTCGCCATTGAACGCCCCTCCCGTCGGCGCGGCTCGCCAGCCCCGGGCAGGAGGAGAAGCCGTCGTCGGATTAGTTGTTGCTGTTGCTACTACGCTCGGTCCGACAATGCAACGCGGCTTGCGGAGGGGCGGGCGTTCTCGCCCCTGCGGGTGCCGTCAGTCCGGCGCGGCGAGGGAGAATGTCGCCCGCTCGCCGGCGTCGAGCTGCGCGACCAGACCCTGTTCCCAGGCGAGGTAGCGGCGGGAGGCGTCCAGGTTGCCGTCGTGGCGGTCGTGCACGAAGTGGAGAAAGTCGATGGCTTCGCCGGGCGGGAGGTCGCGCGGTGCAATCACGAAGCCCGCTCCGGCGAGGTCGTCCATCGATCCCGAGAAGCGGGCGGTCCGTGCCACGCCGAGCTCGGCAAGGTCGAGCGCCGCCAGCCCGGCGACGTCGCGCTCCGCGAGGAGCACGAC
>JAEZEK010000061.1 GCA_023417735.1 Pseudomonadota bacterium
CGCTCGCGCTGCTCGCGGCGGGTCTCGTCGGGGCGGTCGCCGTCCAGGTCCGCTACGGGCTCCACCCGCTGCGGCGGCTGGGCCGGGAGCTCGAAGCGGTGCGTTCCGGCCGGGCCGAGCGGTTGACGGAAGAGGCGCCGGCGGAGGTCCTGCCGGCAGTCCAGGAGATCAACGCGCTCCTCGACCACAACGAGGCGATGCTCGCCCGCGCCCGCACCCAGACCGGAAATCTCGCCCATGCGATCAGGAACCCGCTGACGGTGATCCGCAACGAAGCCTCGAGCCTCGGCGGAGAGCCCGCCGCCGTCATAGCCAGGGAAGCGGCGAATATCGGCGAGCAGGTCGAGCGGCATCTGGCGCGGGCGCACGCCGCCGCTTCCGCGCAGGTCCTCGGCGTCAGGTCGTCGGTTGGGGACGTCCTCGCCGACGTCGCGTTCTCCATGCGCCGGCTCTACGAAGGACGCCGCCTCGCGATCGAAGCCGAGCCGGCCGCGGATCTCGCATTCCGGGGTGACCGCCATGACCTCGAGGAGATGGTGGGGAACCTTGCCGACAATGCCTGCAAGTGGGCGCGCTCCCGCGTCAGGATCACCGCCCGACGCGCCGGCGGCGAGTTGCTCGTGACCGTCGAGGACGACGGCCCCGGCATCCCTGCGGAGAAGGTAGCAGCGGTGCGCGTGCGCGGCGGGCGCATCGACGAGGCGATCCCCGGCGCAGGCCTCGGCCTGGCGATCGTCGGCGACATCGCCGAGCTCTATCGCGGCCGGCTCGACCTCGGGCGTTCGCCGCTCGGCGGGCTCCAGGCGACGCTGTCCCTGCCGCTCGCCCTATGACCCCTTGCGGCAACGGAGCCGGGCGGCCAGTGAGCCCCAATTCGGCGGCAGCGAAGCCGCACGGGCCGCGGCAACCATGCGGCTGGCACTCGCGGTCGACGGCTGCGACAGGATGGCGCTTTCCTGCTCGCGCGAACCGATTTAGTTAGTGATTGATAACTCGCTACGGTCGCAACGATGATGGCCCGGAAGAGCGCCGCGGTGCGCAAGAACGAGATCGTGGACGCGGTGCTCGCGCTCGCCGACCGGGGCGGGCCGGACCGGCTTGCGACGGGCACCGTCGCGGAGGCGGTCGGCCTGACGCAGCCGGCCCTCTTCCGGCACTTTCCGACCAAGCAGGCGATGTGGGGCGCGGTCGTCGAGCGGATCAGGACGGACATGGAGCTGCGCTGGCGCGCGGCCTCCGCACAGCCGGCGCCGCCGCTCGACGCGTTGCGCGGCATCGTGGCCGCGCAGCTCGGCTTGATCCGCGACGTCCCGGCGATCCCCGCCATCCTCTTCTCGCGCGAGCTTCACGCCGAGAACCCGGCGATGCGCGCCATGTTCCGGGCGCTCATGGCCCGCTTCCACCGCCGCCTTTCGCTGCTTCTGGCCGACGCGCAGAAGGCCGGCGAGATCGAGGCGGCCGTCGATCCGGCCGACCTCGCCTTCCTCGTGATGACGGTCGTCCAGGGCCTCACCATGCGCTGGTCGATCTCCGATCGCGCCTTCGATCTCGTCGGCGAAGGGTTGCGGCTCCTCGATGTCCAGCTCGCCGCGTTCGCCGGCCGGCGCGCTGAGGAGTTGCCGTGATGCGCTGGCGCCGGATCCTGGGCTCCCTCCTCCTGCTCGCGGCCGTCGGCGGGGCGGGCTTCTTCTATCTGGCCGTGCGCCCCGTCGCGGTCCGGGTCGCCGCGCCGGAAGGGGAAGTGACGTTCGAGGTGTTCGGGCTCGGCACGGTCGAGGCGCGGATCGTGTCGCGCGTCGGCTTCCCGATCGGCGGGATCCTCACCGCGCTCACCGCCGATCACGGCGACCGCGTCGCGGCGGGGACGGTGCTCGCCCGGCTCGACGAGGCGGAGCAGAAGGCGCAGCTCGCCAAGTCGGAGGCGGCGCTGGCGAGCGCGGAGGCGGGCCTGCACAAGGCGGACGCCCTCGTCGCCAAGGCCGAGACGGTGGCGGGGCAGCAGCAGGAGATCAACCGCCGTCGCCAGGTCCTCGTGCAGCGCGGCACCGGCTCCGTCGAGGCGGCCGAGCAGGCGCAGATGGAATCCGACGTCGCCGCCGCCGACCGGGCGATCGCGCTGCGCGACGCCGAGGTCGCGCGCGCCGGCGTGACGAACGCCCGCGCCCAGCTCCGGTTCGATGCGGTCAAGCTCGACCACCACGCGCTCGCGGCTCCCTTCGATGCGCTCGTGGTGGAGCGTCACAAGGAGCTCGGCGCCGTGATCGGCCCGGGCGAAACGGTCTTCACGCTGGTCGACCCGGATACCGTATGGGTGCTCGCCTATGTCGACGAAAGCCGGGCGGGCGACCTCCGGCCCGGTCAGCCGGCGCGCGTCAGGTTGCGTTCGCTGCCGGACCGCCTGTTTCAGGCCGAGATCGTCCGGATCGGCATCGAGAGCGACCGCCTCAACGAAGAGCGCCGCGTCTTCGTGAAGTGCCGCGACTGCCCGCCCGAGTTCCATCTCGGCGAGCAGGCCGAGATCGTCATCCGGACCGCGACCGCCACCGGCGCGCTGATGATCCCCGAAAATGCCATCGAGCGCCCCGGGGAACGCGAGGGCACCCTGTGGACCGTGGAGGACGGCCGGCTCGCCCGGCGCCGCGTCACGCTCGGCCGCCGCAATCTCGACGGCCGCGTCGAGATCCTCGCAGGCGTGCCGGACGGCGCCCGCGTGGTGACCGAGCGCGGCACCGGCTTGCGCGAAGGTCGTCGCGCGCTCATCGAGGGGGCTTCGCCGTGAACCTCGCCTATCGCGACATAAGGCACAATCTCGGGCGCTTCCTGCTCACCTGCATCGGCCTCAGCCTGCTTCTCGGCGTGGTGCTCTCGATGATCGGCATCTATCGCGGGCTGGTCGTGGACGCCCTCACGCTCGCGCGGGCGCCGGCGGCCGATCTCTGGGTGGTGCAGGCGGGCTCGCGCGGGCCCTTCGCGGAGGCCTCCCGCATCCCCGGCGACACGCGCGCCGCGATCGCGCGCCTCGGCGGCGTGGCCGAGGCCGGTGCCGTCACCTTCCAGACGGCGGAGACCTTCCATGCCGGCCGCAAGCTGCGGTTCCAGATCGTCGGCTACGAGCCCGGCCGGCACGGCGGGCCGCATCGGATCGCCGAGGGCCGCCCGATCGCCCGCGCCCATTTCGAGATGATCGCCGACGCCCGGGCGGGGCTTGCGGTCGGGGAGGTCGTCCGCCTCGGCCGCGACGGCTACACCGTGGTCGGCCTGACGCGCGACCTCGTCGCCTCCGGCGGCGATCCCGTCGTGTTCGTCGCCCTGGCGGATGCGCAGACGCTGCAGTTCGAGCTCGACCCCGCCGCCATGCGCCGCGAGCGGGCGCGCAGCGGGGCCGCCGCCAGCGTCGACAGCATCAACGCCGTGGTCGCGCGCGTCGCGCCGGGGGTCCACCCGGATACGGTCGCCGAGACGGTCCGGCGCTGGAAGCATCTCGCCGCCATCACCCAGGCCGAGCAGGAGGTCATCCTGACGCGCTCCGTGGTCGAGCAGGCGCGCCGCCAGATCGGGCTCTTCACCTCCATCCTGCTCGTCGTCTCCACCGTCATCATCGCTCTGATCGTCTATACGATGACGATGGACAAGCGGCGGGAGATCGCCACGCTGAAGCTGATCGGCGCGCCCGATCGGACCATTGCCGGGCTTGTCCTGCAGCAGGCGCTCGCCATGGGCGCGATCGGGTTCGGGATCGGCGCGCTGCTGATCTCGACGGTGAAGGACGTCTTCCCGCGCCGCGTCGTCCTGCAGCCGGAGGACGGGCTCGCCCTCGCCTTCGTGGTGATCGCCGTCTGCGTGGTGGCGAGCGGGCTCGGCATGCGGTTCGCGCTGAAGATCGACCCCGCCACCGCGCTCGGGGGCTGAAATGGATTCGCTGCCGGACCCCGCGCCCGCCGCCGGCGAGCGTCTCGTCGAGCCGCTCGTCGAGCTCCGCGAGATCTCGAAGCATTTCGGCGAGGGCGAGACCCGCGTCGACGCGCTGCGCGGCGTCAGCCTCGCCATCCACCCGCAGGAGGTCGTCGGGCTGCTCGGGCCCTCCGGCTCCGGCAAGACGACCCTCCTCAACGTGATCGGCTGCATAACGGAGCCGAGCAGCGGCTTCATGCGGCTCGACGGCGAGGCCGTCTATGACGGCCGCTGGCTGAAGGGCGACCTCCGCCGGCTGCGGCTCGACAAGATCGGCTTCATCTTCCAGTTCCACAACCTGCTGCCGTTCCTGAACGCCACCGACAACGTCGCCGTCGTGCTCCATCTGGCAGGGCTGGAGCGCAAGGCGGCGCAGGCGCGGGCAAGAGAGCTTCTCGACTATCTCGAGGTCGGCCACCGCAGCCACGCCTTTCCGGCGAAGCTCTCCGGCGGCGAGGCCCAGCGTGTGGCGATCGCCCGCGCGCTCGCCAACCGGCCGCGCATCATTCTCGCCGACGAGCCGACGGCGGCGCTCGATTCCGAGCGCGCCGCCATCGTCATGGACCTCCTGCGGAAGGTCGCAGCCGACCAGGACGCGGCGGTGATCGCCGTCACCCACGACGAGAAGATCTTCGACCGCTTCGACCGCATCCACCTCCTCCGGGACGGCCGCCTCGCCGGCCGGGCGGAGGCGTGACGCCGCTCCCGCAGCGCCGCAGGCGGCCGGGGGGGATTGCGCATGAGAAGGCTGAAGAGAACGGTCGAGCCCGAAGGGTCCGGGCCGCTGTCGGGCCGCCGGCAGGCTGCCGCGAACAGGAACCTCCGCACGTTGCGGAGCGTTCGCCGTGGCCAGCCTGGTGGCTGGACAGCGTCGGAGGCATAGCCATGCGGCAGGAGGTCGGGAGCAGGACCTGGGCGATTCCGGAGGGCTACATTCCCTCGGGGAGCACCGGCGAGGATGCCGCGCTGGTTTCGCACGAGACGGCATGCATCCTCAACGCGTCGGACCGCGACGCGACCGTCTCGATCACCGTCCTCTTCGAAGATCGCGACCCCGTCGGGCCCTATCGTGTCGCCGTGCCCGCGATGCGGACCAGGCACGTCCGCTTCAACGATCTCCAGGACCCTCAGCCCATCCCCCGCGACACGGCCTATTCCTCGATCATCCGGTCGGACGTTCCGGTCGTCGTCCAGCACACTCGCCTTGATTCGCGAAAGGCGGAGCTCGCGCTCCTTTCGACGCTCGCCTACCCGGCGGCGTGACGGTTCCCGACGATCGAGGACGGGCGCGGGAGCGGATGGCGCTCGGTGCGCCCGCAAGCCGGCCCGATCGGCACGAGCCGCCGAGCAGGGATCACGTTTCGTCGGCGGTGCTCCGCCGACGTCGGCAGGCGGCCGACCGGCGCTGGGGCACGTGATCTCCGTACCGGGTGGCGCCGCTTGGCCGCCCGAGCCTCACGCAAGGCCGAAGAACGCCAGGACCGCCACGACCACCACGACGAGCCCGACCAGGTAGATGATGCTGTTCATTGGTGCCTCTCGAACACATCCGCTGCCGGCGAACGGTTCAATGAGCGGAGATGTTCCAACCCTGCTGCGGCAGCTTCGATGCCGCACAAGCGGAGGCATTCGGTGCGCCGGCCGCCGAACGCGCCGGACCTCCCGGATGCAGGTGCCCGGATGCAGGTGCCCGGATGAAGGCGGACCGGTGCCGTTATGAATGGCGGGGATCCGGGCCCCGCCTCAGCGCATCGCCGTCATCGCAGCGTCTCTCGGCTCCGGCCGCGCCACGGGAAGCCGCGGCCCGGAGTCGCGCTCGGCATGAACGCTCGGCCGGATCTCCGCCGGGGCGGGCCGCGGCAGCGGTTGCGCGGAGATCGAGCCGGTCATCACCGGCGCGTCGGCCGGGGCGACCGCCTCGCCGGCATCGGCTGCAACGTTCGTCTCCACCGTCCCGACCGCGGGCGTCGACAATGCAGGGGCCGCCCCGCCCGCCAGCCCGATTTGGGTCTCGCCCTCCGGCACATGCACGTCGACCGTGCGCACCGGCCTCGGCTCGACCACTGCCGCTTCGTCGAGCAGCGCCGCTTGCGCGCGCGACGACGGATCGGGCGCCATCAGCCCGGCGGGCGTCGGGCGCATGCTGCCGTCCGGCCTTACGACGTAGGTCGGGACGGCCCGTTCCGCGATGGCCTCGTCGGGCGCCGGAGCAGCCTGTGCCGCCGCAGCGGTCTCCTCCACGGCAGGCGCCGCGAAGGGGGACGGCGCGGCCCGAGGCGCCGGGCCGGGCACGTCGCGGTCTGGCACGGGCGACGACGGGGACGCGCTCGCCACCGCGCGGTCCGCCGATTGGGCCTGCGGCTCGGAGATCGTGCCCGGGCCGCGCTGGTCGTCGAGGAGCGCCACCGAACCGATCGCGGCAGCGGCGAGGAACGCCGCTCCGGCAGCTGCCAGACGGGTCCTCGGCCTCGCGCCGGCCCAGCGATGCGCGGCGGCGACGCAGGCTTGCCCGCGCCTGGCGAGCCCCCCCGACACGCGACGGGCTCGCCCGGAGAGATCTCGGCCCCGACCCACTCCCGCAGGCTCCCCATCGAGTGGCGCGCGGAGGGCTTCCTCAACCTCAAGTGCCAGTTGATCGTCGATCTTAGGCAGCATCCGGGCCGAATCGGCAGTGGGGATCACGCTCGGCTCGCCTTGGCCGGCACGCACAGCAGAGTTTGCGCTGACGACGCGAACCAGGTCCGTCAGCAGATCGTCCTCGAACGCCTGCGGAAGGACGTTGGGCCTCGGCACGCTTTCCTTAGGTTGTACTGCGAGCATCAGATCATGCCTCCGCTTCACGGCTCGGATTGTTCTGACGAGTCGAGCCTTAAGCTGCTCAGTCTGTTCATCCATTTCTGTGACCGCAATGCGGCGGCGGTGAATTGGTGGGGAAGACCCGCGGCGGGGCCATGCAGTCCGCCATCGTTGCCTTGCTGCGCATTGCCGGGCGCACCCCAGCGACCCGGTCGCCGCTGCCAGGGCTGCAGGCACTCACCCCGAAGCGCAGCGGCCCTCTCGAGCGCGCCTCGTCCTCCGGGCATCACCTGCCGCTGGGTTCCCCCGCACGGGACCGTGCGGAAGGCGGGCCGCTTCCCCGAACGAGCGTCGACCAGGGGACCGGGGAACAATCGTTTCCGCGCAGGGTTGGCTGATCGTGAAGCCGTGAGGACTTGCCCATGCTGGATTTCTCGAGGCCGGCAAAGCTCATCCTGACCAGGAGACCGCCGCCGGCAGGTGCCTGGGACGAAGCGCGGCAGTTCGCCACGCTGAGTTCGGCCCTCCTCGCCGCCCTCCACCGTCCGAGCCGGAACCGTGCCGGGGAACTCGTGCTGGCCTGGATCCGGACGGACGACCGCATCATCGCGGATCATGAGGTCGAGGACCTCTGGGCCGAGGCGGAGTTCGCGCGCGTGGCGGAAGACAGAGCCGTCGATCGCGAGGACGCCGATCCCTGGGATCCCGACCTGGTCGTGCCGCTCTGACGGCGCGGATCCCGTCGTGAGGGATCGAAGAACCGCGGGAAAAATGGTGGGCGCGACAGGGATTGAACCTGTGACCCCTACGATGTCAACGTAGTGCTCT
>JAEZEK010000139.1 GCA_023417735.1 Pseudomonadota bacterium
GGGCAGCAGGCTCTTGCCGGCGCGCAGCGCGACGGCCGCGCCGTGATCGACGACGACCGTGCCGCGCGGCTCGATGTGCCCCGCGATCCAGGCCTTCCGCGCCGAGGCGGGCGTTGCGAGCGGGTCGAACCAGGTCGCGCGCGCGCCGTCGTCGATGGCGGCGAGGGGATGCAGGACGCGGCCGCTCGCGATCACCATGGCGGCGCCGGCCGCGGTCGCGATCTTGCCGGCCTCGATCTTCGTCTTCATGCCGCCGCGCGAGAGCTCGGACCCGGCCGCGCCGGCCATCGCCTCGATCTCGGGCGTGATCGCCGGCACGTGCGCGATGAAGCGTGCGCCGGGATCGTCCTGCGGCGGGGCGCTGTAGAGCCCGTCTATGTCGGAGAGGAGGACGAGGCAGTCGGCGCCGACCATCGCGGCGACGCGGGCGGCGAGCCGGTCGTTGTCGCCGTAGCGGATCTCGTTGGTCGCGACCGTGTCGTTCTCGTTGATGACCGGGACCGCCTCGAGCTTCAGGAGCGTGGCGAGCGTGGCGCGGGCGTTGAGATAGCGCCGCCGCTCTTCCGTGTCGCCGAGCGTGAGCAGGATCTGGGCGGCGGTCAGGCCGCGCTCCGACAGAGCCGTCGCCCAGGCGCCGGCGAGCGCCACCTGGCCGACGGAGGCGGCGGCCTGGGCCTCTTCGAGCTTCAGCGGCCCGCGGGGCAGGCGGAGAACACCGCGCCCGAGCGCGATCGCCCCGGAGGAGACGACGAGCAGCTCCTTGCCCTTGTCCGTGAGCGCCTTCAGGTCGTCGCAGAGCGCGGCGAGCCAGTCCCGCTTCAGTCCGGTGTCGCGGTCGACGAGCAGGGCCGAGCCGACCTTCACGACGATGCGGCGCCGCGCGCCGAGCTTCATCGTGCTCATGCGCCGGGCATCCAGGGCTCGCCCTCGCCGGCCGCCGAGCGGTCCTCGCGGCCGCCGTCGAGGAGCGTCAAGCAGGCGTCGAGGACCGCCTCGAGGCCCTGGCCCGTCGCTGCCGACAGAACGAGGGGCATGCGACCGGCCTCGGCCTCCAGGTCGCGCTTGGCGGCCGCGATCGCCTCCTCCCCGACCAGATCGGCCTTGGACAGGACGAGGAGTTCAGGCTTGTCGGCGAGCCCGCCGCCATAGGCGACGAGCTCCTCGCGCACGATCCGGTAGGCGCCCGCCGGGTCCTCCTCGCCGAACGCCGGCACCAGGTGGACGAGGGCCCGGCAGCGCTCGACGTGGCCGAGGAAGCGGTCGCCGATCCCGACCCCCTCGTGCGCGCCCTCGATGAGGCTCGGAATGTCGGCGAGCACGAACTCGCGGCCCTTGTGGCGGACGACGCCGAGATTGGGGTGGAGCGTGGTGAAGGGATAGTCGGCGATCTTCGGCTTCGCCGCGGTGACACGCGCCAGCAGCGTCGACTTGCCGGCATTGGGCAGGCCGACGAGGCCGATGTCGGCGATCAGCTTCAGCCGCAGCCAGATCCACTTCTCGACCCCCTCCTGGCCGGGATTGGCGCGCCGGGGCGCCTGGTTGGTCGAGGACTTGAAGTGCGTGTTGCCGAAGCCGCCATTGCCGCCGCGGGCGAGCAGCACGCGATCGCCGACCTTCTCGAGGTCCGCGATCACCGTCTCGTTGTCCTCCTCGAGGATCTCCGTGCCGGCCGGCACCTTCAGCACGAGGTCCGGCGAATTGGCGCCGGCCATGTTGCGGCCCATGCCGTGGCCGCCGGTCTTCGCCTTGAAATGCTGCTGATACCGGTAGTCGATGAGCGTGTTGAGCCCGTCGACGGCCTCGGCCCAGACGTCGCCGCCGCGCCCGCCGTCGCCGCCGTCCGGCCCGCCGAACTCGATGAACTTCTCGCGCCGGAACGAGACCGCGCCGGCCCCGCCGTTGCCGGACCGGATGTAGACCTTGGCCTGGTCGAGGAACTTCATCGCGCCGCTGTCTCGAAATCGGCCCGCGTCGCGTGCATGTCGATCGTCTGGACCGGCACGCCGCGGGACAGGGAGGGTGTCTCATAGCGCCGGACCTCGCGGAAGCCCAGCTTCTCGAGGACGCGGAGCGATGCCGGATTGTCGGCGAAGACGCCGACGCCGACGCGGTGCGCGCCCCAGCGTTCGAAGGCCCAGGCCGTGACCGCCGCCACCGCCTCGCCGGCATAGCCGCGGCCCTGGAAGGCTCGGCCGATCCAATAGCCCAGGCGCGGCATCACGCGGGGCGGATCGCCGCTGCCGGGCCGCTTCACCCCCGCAGCACCGACCGCGACGCCCCCCGCGACGAGGACGAAGTCGTCGCTCTCGCGCTCCGCGACCGGGCGCGCCGCGAACGCTTCCACATCGGCGACGGAGAGCGGCCAGGGCATGGCAGCGAGCATCCGCACGACCTCCCAGTCGTTCGCGATCGCATGGAGCGCAGGCGCGTCCCCGGCCCGGACCGGTCTCAGCACGAGGCGCGCGGTCCTCAGTCCCATCACGGTCCCCGGCGGCAGAGCCGAACGAAAAAGGGGAAGCGTCGCCGCTTCCCCCCGTACTTCCGGCCGGACGGCGCTGTGCGCTATTCGGCCGCTTCCTGGAGCGGCTGGACCGAGACGAAGGTCCGGCCGCCGGCCTTCGACGCGAACGTCACCTTGCCCTCGACGAGCGCGAAGATCGTGTGGTCCTTGCCGAGGCCGACATTGCTGCCGGGGTGCCACTTGGTGCCGCGCTGGCGGATGATGATGTTGCCCGGAATCACGTGCTCGCCGCCGAACTTCTTGACGCCGAGGCGCCGGCCCGCGGAATCGCGGCCGTTGCGGGACGAGCCGCCTGCCTTTTTGTGTGCCATTGTCTCTCTCCTTGGCTCGCCGGATCAGCCGGCCGCGATCTCGGTGATGCGGACGACGGTGTAGTCCTGGCGGTGGCCGTTCTTACGGCGCGAATTCTGCCGGCGCCGCTTCTTGAACACGATGATCTTGCGGCCGCGCGTATGCTCGACGATCGTGGCCTTCACGCTCGCTCCGGACACGAGCGGCGCGCCAACCTTCGCCTCGCCGTCGCCGCCGAGCAGCAGCACCTCGTCGAACACGAGCTCGTCGCCGGCATCGCCGGGGAGCTTTTCGACCTTCAACGTCTCGTCGGCGGCAACGCGGTACTGCTTGCCGCCGGTCTTGATGACTGCGAACATGTTCTTCCTCTTGTTCGTTGCGCCGCCTGGCTCGCGCCGGCGGGCTTCTTCCAGTCGAACCGACGGACATCCCGAGGGACATCCCGCCCAAACGAATTCGGGCGCGGACCAAGGGCCCGCGCCGCTGTCGGCATAAGCCCGATCAGGGCGTCCGCTGTCAAGATGGAGCTTGGGTCGGCACCATTCAACCGCGCGCACGATGCGCCTCGGGCGTACGCGCGATGCGTCCGCGGGCCGCATCGGACCCGCAGCACCGGATACATATCTCCCCGGCAGGCGCGAAGGACACGTTCCGGCACGTGAGCGGGCGCCGCAGCTCTTGACGTAATCGTATGCCTGTCATACGGTCACACCGTGTGAGAGCCGCACGTGGTCCTGGTCCGGACGGGGGACGCGATGAGCCAGCTGCAGCATGAGACCGTGCTCGATGTCCGCCACTGGACCGACACGCTGTTCAGCTTCAGGACCACCCGCGACCAGGCCTTCCGCTTCCGGAGCGGCCAGTTCACCATGATCGGGATCGAGGTCGAAGGCAAACCGCTCCTGCGCGCCTATTCGATGGCGAGCGCGCACCACGAGGAGACGCTCGAGTTCTTCTCGATCAAGGTTCAGGACGGCCCGCTCACCTCGCGCCTCCAGCATCTGCGCGAGGGCGACGCCATCCTGGTCGGTCGCAAGCCGACCGGCACGCTCGTGTTCGACAACCTCCTGCCCGGCCGTAACCTGTGGCTGCTCTCGACCGGAACGGGGCTGGCACCCTTCCTGTCGATCATCAAGGACCCCGAGGCTTACGACCGCTTCGAGCGGATCGTGCTCGTCCACGGCGTCCGGCACGTTGCGGAACTCGCCTACCAGGACCTCATCACCCGCGACCTTCCCGGCAACGAACTGTTCGGCGAGGAGGTGCGCGAGAAGCTCGTCTATTATCCCACCGTCACGCGCGAGCCTTACCGCAACCGCGGCCGCCTGACCGATCTGGTGCGCTCCGGCCGGCTGTTCGCCGATCTCGGCATGGCGGCCTTCGACGAGGCCGAGGACCGCATCATGATGTGCGGAAGCCCCGACATGCTCGCCGACATGCGCACCCATCTCGACGAGATCGCGTTCAGCGAGGGCAGTGCGACGGAGCCGGGTCACTTCGTGATCGAGAAGGCGTTCGTCGAGCGCTGAACCCATCCGGGCGCCCCGCGTCCCCGGTCGCCTCATCCCCCAGATTGGCTCTCGCAAACGATTGCGGGGCTGCTATCGTGCAGATCGGGGGACGATCGTCCCGCCGAGCAGGAGCCCGCCTGCGGAAGACGGCCGGGCCTGGGAGGGTAAAGAAGCATGAGCGACAATCATCTGGATCGACGAAGCGTACTCTTGGGTGCAACCGCGATCGGCACGGCAGGCCTGCTGACGAAGCCGGCGATCGCCCAGGGGACGCCGGGCCCGGGACAGGCGGACCGGCCCTCGGCTTCGCTGCCCGCGCGCGGCGAGTTCGTCATCAAGAACGCCCACGTGCTCACCATGGAGCACAATCTCGGCGAGCTTCCCGATGGCGACGTCCATGTCCGCGACGGCGTGATCGTCGGCATCGGCCGGACGACCCGCGCGGGGCCGGACGTGGAGGTGATCGACGGCTCCAACACGATCTGCATGCCGGGCTTCGTCGAAACCCATTGGCACCTCTGGACAAGCTGCTGCCGGCCGCTCCTGCGGGAAGGCAATGCGGATCGCGCCTACTTCCCCGTCACCTCCGGCCTCGGGCCGCACTACACGCCCGAGGATTCCTACCGGAGCGTGCGCCACGGGCTCGCGGAGGCGCTCTATTCCGGCATCACGACGGTGCACAACTGGGCGCACAACGTCCGCAGCCCCCAGCACGCCGACGCCGAGCTCCGCGCCATGCGGGACACCGGCGTTCGCGGGCGCTTCTCCTATGGCACGCCGCAGCGCTCCTCGAACGAAGAGCCGATGGACAGCGCCGATCTCGCCCGCGTGCAGAAGGAATGGCTGCCGGAGAACCCGCTGCTCAGCCTCGGCATCTGCTCGCGCAATGTCGGCAACAACACGAACCAGATGCGCGGCGCGATCTCCATCGAGATGGCGCACCGGGACTGGGGCGCCGCGCGCAAACTGGGCCTCCCCATCACGATGCACACCTCCTCGGGCAGCCCCGTGAAGATGCTCGACGAGGCGGGCCTGCTCGGGCGCGACGTGCAGCTCGTCCATCCGCTGCTGACGACGCCGGAGGACCGCGAGATCCTCGCCAAGCACCGCACCAGCTACAGCATGGCGCCGCTCGGCGAGTCCCGCCGCTCCGCCAAGGTCGGCGAGATCCAGCTCGCCGAGCTCCTGGAGGCGAACGTGCCGATCAGCATGTCGATCGACCACATCGCCACCTTCAACTGCGACTGCTTCAACTGCATGCGCACGCTCTATGCGCTCCACCAGCACCGCGTCGGCGATGCCGTCGCGCTCTCGCCGAAGCGGCTCGTGGAGCTCGCCACGATCGACGGAGCCTACGACCTGGGCGTTGGCGACAAGGTCGGATCGCTCGCCCCGGGCAAGCGCGCCGACATCATCCTGGTGCGCACCGACGCGCCCAACATGGCGCCGATCGGCGATCCCTACGACGCACTGGTGAACCTGGCGCATCCGGGCAACGTCGACACCGTCATCGTGGACGGGCGCATCCTGCGGCGAAAGGGCGAGTTCACGGCGCTCGACTTCCAGCAGGTCGTACGGGATTCGCAGCAGACTGCGGCGGACCTCGCCAAACGCGCCAACTGGACCTGACGGACGCGAGCGCATCACAACGGATCCGGCCGGCGGTTCCGGCCGGATCGCAGACAGGGCCGCGTTCGAGGCGTGAGCGCGGGCGCCGCAGGCGGCCGCCCGCGCCAACGCCTC
>JAEZEK010000160.1 GCA_023417735.1 Pseudomonadota bacterium
CGCGCACACCGACCAGGTCGGCACGCCTTGCCGGTCCTGCTCGCGCAGCGCGGCGAGGTATGGCTCGAGGTCGGCCGGGCTGCTCTCCTGGTTCTGGGCGTAGCGCCCGAGCACGAAGAGGACGTTCGGCCTTGCAACCTGCGGGATGATTCCGCGCCGGGCGAGGTCGGCGTAGCGTACGAAATCCGACGCGTCGTACATGATGTGCTGGACCGCGATGCCCTCGTCCGCGAGCCCGGCAAGGAAGCGCGCCGGCGCCTCCTCGCCGTCCGCGAAGAGCTCGCGCACGGCGATCGAGACCGCTTCGGGCCGGAGGCGGCGGACCGCGTCCATCTGCTCGGCAGGGGAGAAGCGTCCGACCGCCTCGGTGGTCGCCTGCAGCACGAGCCCGTCTCCGACCCGCTCCCGGATCGCGGCGAAGGCCTCCTCGTACCGCCCGGGATCGAGGCTGTGGCGGCCCTCGTCGTCGCGGACGTGGACGTGCATCGCCCCAGCTCCGGCCGCAAGGCAGGCCGCAGCGGTCTCGGCGAGCTCCTCCGGGGCGGTCGGCAGCGCGGGATGGTCGTCCTTGGTGCGCCGCGCGCCGTTCGGCGCGACCATGATGAGCAGCGGGTCCATGTCGGTCTCGTCTCGTCTCGACGGTGCGGGGTGCGGAAGCCTCAGCCGTCCTGCTCTATCATTTCGGCGAGCCGGCGGAACCCGCCCTGGTGGAAGACGAGCGGCGCGCGGTCGAAGCTCTCCAGCGAGACGACCTCGCCGACATAGATCTCGTGGTCGCCGCCCGGATGACGCGCGAAGGTGCGGCAGACGAGGTGCGCCGCGGCATCCCGCAGCAGCGGGGTGCCGGAGCGATCGCGGTCGAAGGCGAGGCCGGCGAACTTGTCGGGCGCCGGCCGCGCGAAGCGCATGCAGAGGTCCTGCTGCTTCTCGGAAAGGATGTTAACGGCGAAATGCTCGTGCGAGCGGAAGGCTGCGAGGCTCGGCGCCTTGAGGCTGAGGCTCCACAGGATGAGGGGCGGGTCGAGCGAGACGGAGTTGAAGGAATTGACCGTCACTCCGACCGGCGCGCCGTCCTCCCGCTGGGTGGTGACGACGACGACCCCCGTGGCGAAGCAGCCGAGCACCTCCCTGAGCCGCCTGGGGTCGATCCCCGCCGTCTCGATGCGATGGGCTGCGTCGGCCATCTTCTCTCCAGTCTCGCGCGGCACTGTCATTCAGGGCCCCGCCCGCGGCGGGCGTTCCGATGGAAATGCCATTGCGCTAATCCGAGGGAATGCCCAGGAACGCCGCGACCGCGCGGTTGAACGCGGCCGGGTTGTCGACATTCGATATGTGCGCCGCATCCGGAATCTCGATATAGCGCCCGCCGGGCGTGCGCTCCGCCATCTCGCCCATCACTGCGGGGGCGGCCGACCCGTCCTTGGTGCCGCCGACATAGAGCGTCGGGACGCGCATCCCGCCGAGCCTTTCGAGAAAGGCCAGGCGCTTCAACGCCGCGGCACAGCCCTTGTAGCCGGCCGGAGAGGTTGCGAGGAACATCGACCGCATCCCAGCCATCAGGTCCGCGTCGTTCAGCGAGCTCGGAACGAACCAGCGGTCGAAGGTCGAATCGACGATCGCGGCCATGCCGCCGCGGTCCACTGCCGCGATGCGGTCGTCCCACATCTGGGCGACGGCGCCGGGCGCATCGGCGCGTGCGTCGCAGCAGACCAAGTTCTCGACGCGGCCCGGATGGTCGAGCGCCAGCCCGAGCCCGGTCATCCCGCCAAGCGACAGGCCGATATAGCTCGTCCGCGCGATGCCGAAATGGTCGAGGAGCGCCACGACGTCCCCGACGAGGTCGTCGAAGCCGTAGGGGCCCTCCGGCGCATCCGATGCGCCGTGGCCGCGCGTGTCGTAGGCGAGGATCCGGAAATGCCGCGCGAGCCAGGGCAGTTGCGGCTGCCACATGCGCGCCGAGGCGCCGAGCGAGTTCGACAGCGTCAGCCAGGGCGCGTCGGCCGCGCCGAAAACATAGGTCGCGAGCGCGAAGCCGTCGCGGCGCACCATCTTGGCATCGGGCAGCACGCTCACTGCGCCGCCTCGGCCGTGGCGCCGGACGCGTCGTTCACGCGCGGGAGCACCTGCTCCGCCAAGAGCACCATCGAGCGCCGCGAGAGGTCGCGGTCGGCCCAGTCCTTGCCGGCATAGAGAAGCGTGCCGAAGTCGCCGATCTCGTCGCGGAAGGCGAGGATCTCGTCGGCGACCTTGTCGGGCGTGCCCCAGATCACCAGCTGGTCCATCACGTAGTCGAGCGTGACGGCGTCGTCCGGCATCGACTGGTCCTCCTTGAAGAGATTGGCGCGGCCGCCCTTCCTCATCTTCGTGAGGAGCTGGTTGTAATAGAAGCGGTACGGGCTCTGCGGGCCGAGCGCGTATTCGCGCGCCTTGTCGAGGTCGTCGGCGACGAAGACGCTCTTGGCGACCCGCCAGTCCGCCGGGTCGGCCTTGCGCCCGACGCGCTCGCAGCCCTCGACGTATTTCGGCCAGTGCGACGCCGCCCATTTCGGTAGCAGGAAGTTCGCCGTGATCGCGTACCAGCCGCGCGCGGCAGCCTCGGTCACGCCCTTCGAGAACGGCGCCACGACGGTGACCACGATCGGCGGGTGCGGCGCCTGCAGCGGCCTCGGCACGATGCCCTGGCCGATTTCCGGCATCATCGTGCGTTCGGTGGAGATCCGCCAGAACCGGCCCTCGAGATTGTAGGGCGGCTCGCGCTTCCACAGCTCCAGCACCATGTCGATGCCTTCGACCAGCATGGCGTTGCGGTCGGCGTCGAGATTGCCGAAGGCTTCGGCGTCCGACAGGAGCCCCCCGGGGCTGATGCCGAAGTTCAGGCGGCCGTCGAGCATGTGGTCGAGCATGGCGATCTGCGCGGCGACGGCCGCCGGATGCGCATTCGGCATGTTGATCGTGCCGGTGCCGAGCCGCATCTGCCTGATCGAGGGCCCGATCCACGCCAGGAACATCGCGCAGGATGTGATGTTCTCGGCCATGTCGGTGACGTGCTCGCCGCAATAGGCCTCCGCGAAGCCCAGCTCGTCGGCAAGCACGAAGGCCTCGCGGTCCTCCGACAGGCTGACGCGCCAATCCTTCTCGACCGGATGGATCGGCATTGTGAAGAAGCCAAGCTTCATGAGGTCCCCTCTCGAACGGCGCGCGGGGGAAAATAGCGTACCGGCGTCAAACGAAAAATGATATGTTGTAATCCCTTCGATCAGGTAATCTGATTGCCGTCATGGTCTCCCTCCGCCAGCTCCGCTGCTTCGTCGCCGTCTACGAGGAGCGCTCCTTCACCGCCGCCTCCGTGCGCGAGGGCGCGACGCAGTCCGGGATGTCGCAGCACGTCCGGCAGCTGGAGGACGAGCTCGGCGTGCCGCTCTTCGAGCGGATCGGCCGCGAGATCGCGCCGACCCCGACCGGGCACCGCTATTATCACGAGTGCGTTTCGGTGCTCCGCCACCTCGACCGCGCGACGCGCGAGGCCTCGGCGAGCGGTCTCGACTGCCCCGGGCAGGTGCGGATCGGGCTGATGCCGAGCTTCACGCGGGCCGCGCTCGCCCCCGTGCTCGCCCGCTTCACCGAACTGGCCTCCCGCACCGACGTCTTCGTCACGGAGGCCTATTCGGGCGTGCTCACCGACATGGTGCGCGCCGACGCGCTCGACTTCGCGGTCGTGCCCGCCTTCCGCGGCGCCACCGGGCTGACGATCTCGCGCCTGATGCGCGACCGCGAGATGCTGGTCGCCTCGGCCGCCGGCCCGATCGGCGGCCACCTGAAGCCGGTGCGGCCGGCCGAGCTCGGCCCCCTGAAGATGGTCGTCCCCGGCCAGGGCAACACCCGGCGCACGACGATCGAATCCTACCTCCTCACCAACGAGGCGAACGTCGCCAAGCGCATCGAGCTCGACGCGATGATCGGCACGCTCGAATTCGTCGCCGCCTCGGATTGGGTCACGATCCTGCCCTCGGTCATCCTCGCGCCCGACCGGCTCGGCGAGCGCTACACGATCCGGCCGCTCGCGGACCCGGACCTCCATTCCGACTTCGTCGTCATCGAGCCGGCGCGGCGCGTGATGTCCGAGCCGGCCCAGCTCTTCGCGGACCTGCTCAGGAAAGAGACCGGCCGGATCGCGGATCTCTGGCGCGAGGCCCTCGGCGATGCCGATCTGCGCATCGTGGCCCGGGAGCGCGCGCCGGCGCTCGCCTTGGGGGCCCGACCGGAGCGGTCGATCACTCCCGCTGATGCTGCCGATCGGGGCTTCTAATTTCCGCTGCCGGGCCTGCGCTCCTAACGTCGCGGCGAACGAGACGGGAGTGAGCGATGATCAGGTGCGCGGTGGCCGGGTTCGGCTGGTGGGGACAGCACGTTTCGAGCCGGCTCGGCCGCTCCGCGGCGCTGCAGCTGGCCTACGTGATCGAGCCCTCTGCGGCGCGAAGACAGGAGGCGCAGGCGAAAGGCCTCCCGACCGTCGCGGATTTCGCCGAGGCGCTGTCCGATCCCGCTGTCGACGCGGTCATCCTGACGACGCCGAACACGCTCCACGAGGAGCAGGTCCGGGCCGCCGCCGCGGCCGGCAAGCATGTGTTCTGCGAGAAGCCGCTCGGCCTCTCCGGCGCGAGCGCCGCGCGTTCGGTGGCGGCCTGCCGCGAGGCGGGGATCGTGCTCGGCATCGGGCACGAGCGGCGCTTCGAGCCGGCCATGCAGGAGATCGCCCGGCTCGTCCGGGAGGGGTCGCTGGGCACCGTCATGCATGCCGAATCGGCCTTCAGCCACGACAAGCTGGTCGGCGTGCCGGAGGGCGACTGGCGGCGCATGTCGCATTCGGCGCCGGCGGCCGGCATGACCGGAATGGGCATCCACCTGACGGACCTCTACATCTGGATGTTCGGCCGGGTGGCGACCGTCTCGGCTCTGACCGCAGACCGCGTGCTCGGCTGGGAGACGGGCGACGTCGTCACCGTCCAGCTCGGCTTCGAGGCCGGCATGACGGCAACGCTCAGCGCCGTCCTCAAGACGCCGCACTACATGCGCTATCAGGTCCTCGGGTCGGACGCCTGGGTCGAGGCCCGCAACGAGACGCACCCGGACACGCCCGGCGGCCGGACGCATTTCGTCTTGCAGCGCAGCGGTGCGGAGGCGGAAACGCAGGTGTTCGACTGGACCGATACCGTCCTCGCCAACCTGGAGGCGTTCGCGGCCGCCGTGGAGGGGCGCGACGCCTATCCCTACTCGGATGCCGAGAAGGTCCACAACATCGAGGTGCTCGAGGCGGTGGCGAAATCGGCGCGCGACGTCTGCACGGTCCGGCTGGGCTGACGGCGCATCCTGCTTCAGACTGGGATGGGGCGCCGAAGCTCGGCCTGCCGGAACGGTGGGCTGGCGCGGCCGTTGAGCCCGTGGAGGCGCGTACCTATTTACCCGGCGTATCATTGTGGAAGGGCAGCGATGGCGGCACGTGATCCCGACGCCTGGATGTGGTCGGAGGCCTGCGATCTCCTCGCGCGGGCGGAGCGTCTGCAGCGCCAGTTCTTCCAGCTCCAGCATTCGGCCCGGCGTCAGCCGGCGTGGGAGCCGCCCGCCGACGTGATCGAGACGGAGCGGGAGGTGCTGGTCTTCCTGGCCCTGCCGGGCGTTGATCCGGAAGGCGTCGAGGCGGTGATCGACGGCGCGGCGCTCGTGGTCGCTGGCAACCGCATCCTGCCGCCCGAGCTTCGCACCGCCGTGATCCACCGCCTCGAGCTGCCGCAGGGCCGGTTCGAACGCCGCCTTCCTCTGCCGCCGGGCCGCTATGCCAGCGTCCGCCGAGCATCCGTGAACGGCTGCCTGGTGGTGAGCCTGCTGAAAGCGTGAGCTGGAGTTCCGCATGATCCGGAATGAGAGACTGTTCGCCGCTGCGGATGCCCCCGGGGGCGAGGCCGTCGGCACGCTGCCGCCGCTGCCGAAGGACGCGATCGTCATTGTTCCGGTGCGCAACATGGTGCTGTTCCCGGGCGTCGTCTTCCCGATCGCGATCGGCCGGCCGGTGTCCATCGCCGCGGCGCAGGAGGCGGTGCGGACGCAGGCGCAGATCGGCGTGATCCTGCAGCGCGACCCGCAGGTGGACGAGCCGGGCGCCGACGACCTGCACCGCGTGGGCACGGTGGCGAACGTCGTGCGCTACGTCACCACGCCGGACGGCGGCCACCACCTCGTCTGCCAGGGCGAAGAGCGCTTCCGCGTGGTCGAGTTCGTGCCGGGCTGGCCGTTCCTCGTCGCGCGCATCGTCCGCCTGCCGGAGCCGGAGGCGGTCTCGCCCGCCATCGAGGCCCGCTTCCTCAGCCTCCAGTCCCAGGCGCTCGAGGCGATCGAGCTCCTGCCGCAGGCGCCGCCCGAAATGGCGCAGGCGGTCCGCGCCATCACCGCACCCGGTTCGCTCGCCGACGTGACGGCGGCGTACATGGACGCCAGGCCCGACGAGAAGCAGGAGATCCTGGAGACCGTCGATCTCGAGGCGCGCATGGAGAAGGTCGCCCGGCTCCTGACGCACCGGATCGAGGTGCTCCGCCTGTCGCGCGAGATCGGTCAGCAGACCAAGGCCGCCCTCGACGAGCGGCAGCGCGAGGTGCTGCTCCGCGAGCAGATGGCGGCGATCCAGCGCCAGCTCGGGGAGGGCGAGGGCAAGGCCGAGGAGATCGCGGAGCTGAGCGAGGCGATCACGAAGGCCGGCATGCCGCAGGAGGTGGAGGAGCAGGCGCGCAAGGAGCTGCGGCGCCTGGAGCGCATGCCCGAGGCCGCCGGCGAGTACGGCATGATCCGCACCTATCTCGACTGGCTGATCGAGCTGCCCTGGACGATCCCGGACGAGCCGCCGATCGAGATCGCCGAGGCGCGGCGGATCCTCGACGAGGACCATTTCGGCCTCGACACGATCAAGCGCCGCATCGTTGAGTACCTTGCGGTCCGGAAGCTCGCACCTCAGGGGAAGGCGCCGATCCTCTGCTTCGTCGGGCCCCCCGGCGTCGGCAAGACCTCGCTCGGCCAGTCGATCGCCCGTGCAATGGGCCGGAAGTTCGTCCGCGTCAGCCTCGGCGGCGTTCACGACGAGGCCGAGATCCGCGGCCATCGCCGCACCTATATCGGCGCCTTGCCCGGCAACATCATCCAGGCCATCCGCAAGGCCGGGGCGCGGAACTGCGTGATGATGCTGGACGAGATCGACAAGCTCGGCGCCGGCATTCACGGGGATCCTTCGGCGGCGATGCTGGAGGTGCTCGACCCTGAGCAGAACGCCACCTTCCGCGACAACTACCTCGCCGTGCCGTTCGACCTCAGCCGGGTCGTCTTCATCGCGACCGCCAACATGCTCGACACCATCCCCGGGCCGCTCCGCGACCGCATGGAGGTGATCAGCCTCGCCGGCTACACCGACGACGAGAAGATGCAGATCGCCAGGCGCTACCTCGTGCCGCGCCAGCTCGAGGCGAACGGGCTTTCGGCCGCGCAGGCGGAGATCGACGAGGAGGCGCTGAGGGCGATCGTCCAGCACTACACGCGCGAGGCCGGCGTCCGGAACCTCGAGCGCGAGGTCGGCAAGGCGCTCCGCCACGCCGCCGTCCGCATCGCGGAGGGGAGCGCTGCCGCCGTCCGCATCGGCCCGGACGATCTCGCGGGCGTGCTCGGCCCGCTCCGCTTCGAGAGCGAGGTGGCGATGCGGACGAGCGTGCCCGGCGTCGCGACCGGCCTCGCCTGGACGCCGGTCGGCGGCGCCATCCTGTTCATCGAGGCGACGCGGATACCCGGAAACGGGCGGCTGATCCTCACGGGCCAGCTCGGCGAGGTGATGCGGGAGAGCGCGCAGGCCGCGCTCAGCCTGGTGAAGAGCCGCGCCGAATCGCTCGGCGTCGACCCGAAGCTCTTCGCCGACAGCGACATCCACATCCACGTGCCGGCCGGGGCGACGCCCAAGGATGGGCCGAGCGCGGGCGTCGCCATGTTCACGGCGCTGGCCTCGCTCCTTACCGGGCGCACGGTGCGCAGCGACACGGCGATGACCGGCGAGATCAGCCTGCGCGGCCTCGTGCTTCCGGTCGGCGGCATCAAGGAGAAGGTGGTCGCGGCCGCGCGTGCGGGCCTGACGCGCGTCATGCTGCCCGCCCGCAACCGGCGCGACTACGAGGACATCCCGGAACAGGCCCGGGCGAAGCTGGAATTCGTCTGGCTGGAGCGCGTCGACGATGCCGTCGCCGCCGCGCTCAGCGACGGAGAGGGCGCGGCCGCCTCGCCCGGCGGCGCGAAGAAGGTCGCCTGACGGTTCGAGCGGCGCGCGGCCCTACCGCGCTGCGCCGGCGCCCGGACGAGCCGGCGCGATGTCGGCCGGATTGAAGAACATCGCGAGCTGCAGGCTCTGCGCGATCCGCACCGCCTTCTCCATGAAGGTGGCCGCGACGGCCGGCGGGCAGAGCTCGTCGACCGTGCGCTTGAAGAGGCCGAGCCAGAGCGCGAAGTCGCGCGGGGTGACGCCCTGGAGCCGTGCATGGGCGGGCACGGGCCGGCCCTTGTAGCGGCCGGTCTGCATCATCACCGAGGACCAGAAGGCGCACATCTTCGGCAGGTGCTCGTCCCAGTGGTCGCCGATCTCGGCGGCGAATATGGGGCCGAGGCGCTCGTCCGCGCGCACCCGGCCGTAGAAGGTGTGGACCACGCGCGCGATCAGATCCTCGTCGAGGCCTTCCTGGCTCGGGACGGGCGAAGTCGGAGCGGGCGCAATCGGGATCGTGGTCATGGCGCTCGAAAGATGCAGGGTTTATGCTTCTTTCTACGGCGATCCCGGAGCGCACGGCAATGCGACCGTTGGACCGGCTGGACCGCCGGTCATTCCGAATGGAGGAGGGCGGCCATCCCGTCGTGATCGCCGGTCATCACCGCAGGGTCGTCGAGGATCGCGTTGTGCAGGGGCACGGCCGCGCCGCGCTGGTAGAAGTCCGTGGCGGCGAGCCTGGCTGCGAAGTCGTCCCGCGCCCGAACGAAGGAGGCGAAGCGGTGGGCGGGCCAGGCGATCGGATCGACGTTCTCGCGGCTGAAGGCGGCGGTGAAGACGAAGGCGCCGCCGGCCTGGAACGGCCCGAATATGCGGCCGTGGTTGTTGTCGATGACGAAGGGCTCGTTGGAGAAGGCGTGGTCCCGCTCGGCTGGGATC